>DASWUI010000544.1:0-7910 GCA_036401715.1 Ramlibacter sp.
GTCCGCATCACCAGGCAGCGCCGGCATGCGGTAACGGCGCGGCGCCGCCCGCACCGCCCGCAGCAGCAGGTCCGCCGCGGCCACTACACGTGCAGCGGCCGGCTGTGCAGGTCCGGCGCCTGCGGCAGCCCGGTCGCGTCCAGGATCTCCTGCTCGGACAGCGTCTCACGGTCCAGCAGCGCGCGCACCAGCGCCTCGAGCGAGCGGCGGTGCTCCTGCAGCAGGCGCTTGGCCTCCGTGTGGCACTCGTTGATGATCCGCTGCACCTCCGCGTCGATCAGGCTCGCGGTCTGCTCGCTGAAGGGCTTGTCGCCCATGAAGCTGCCGCCGGTGCCCAGGTAGGTGTTCTGGTGCGGCGCCAGCTGCACCATGCCGACCGCGTCGCTCATGCCCCAGCGCGTGACCATGTTGCGGGCCATCTGGGTGGCCTGCTCGATGTCGTTCTCGGCGCCGGTGGTGCGCGTGCCGTACACCACTTCCTCCGCCGCGCGGCCGCCCAGCATGCCGATGATGCGCGCCCGCAGGTAGGCCTCGGGATAGTTGTAGCGGTCGGTCTGCGGGCGCTGGTAGGTCACCCCCAGGGCCTGGCCGCGCGGCACGATGCTCACGCGGTGCACGGGATCGGCGCCCGGCACCACCAGGCCCAGGATCGCGTGGCCGCTCTCGTGGTAGGCGATGCGCTCGCGGTCGTCGGGCCCCAGCAGCAGCGGGCGCTCGGGGCCCAGCACGATCTTCTCCAGCGAATCGAGGAAGTCCTTCTGCGTCACCGCGTTCTCCTCGCGCCGGGCCGCCAGCAGCGCCGCCTCGTTCACCAGGTTCTTGAGGTCGGCGCCGGAGAAGCCCGGCGTGGTCTGCGCCAGCTCCTCCAGGCTCACGTCCGGCGCCAGCGGCACCTTGCGCACGTGCACGCCCAGGATGGCCTTGCGGCCCACCTTGTCGGGCAGGTTCACCACCACGCGGCGGTCGAAGCGGCCCGGGCGCAGCAGGGCGCGGTCCAGCACGTCCGGCTGGTTGGTGGCGGCCAGCACGATGATGCCTTCGCGGCCGGTGAAGCCGTCCATCTCGGTCAGGATCTGCTGCAGGGTCTGCTCCTGCTCGCTGGCCCCGCCGATGGCCATCTGCCCGCGGGCGCGGCCGATCGCGTCGATCTCGTCGATGAAGATGATGGCAGGCGCGCTCTCGCGCGCCTGCTTGAACAGGTCGCGCACGCGCGCCGCGCCGACGCCCACGATCATCTCCACGAACTCCGAGGCGCTCATCGAGAAGAAAGGCACGCCCGCCTCGCCCGCCACGGCGCGCGCCAGCAGCGTCTTGCCGGTGCCGGGCGAGCCGATCAGCAGCACGCCCTTGGGCGCGCTTCCGCCCAGGCGCGTGTACTTCTGCGGCGACTTCAGGAAGTCGACGATCTCCACCAGTTCGGCTTCCGCTTCGTCGATGCCGGCGACGTCGTCGAAGGTGACGCGCTGGTCCTTCGCGGCGTCGTAGCGGCGCGCCTTGCTGCGGCCGATGCCGAACAGGCCGCCGCCGAGGCCGCCGCCCTGGGCGGAGGCCCGCCGGTACATCCAGACGTAGAAGGCGATGATCAGGATGGCGGGACCGAAGCCGTACAGCAGCGTGGCCCAGCCGCTGCCCTGCTGGATGGGCACCGCGCTGATCTCCACGCCGTTGTCGATCAGGAACCTCTCCAGGTCGCGGTCGAAGAAGGCGGGCAGTTCGGTGGTGAAGGTGCTGGCGGTGCGCGGCGCCGGCCGGTGCTGGGCGCGCGCGGCCGGCGGCTGCTTCGCCTCCTCGGCCGTCGGCCAGGTGACCGGCGCCCGGAAGCGGCCTTCGATGCTGGTGTTGCGGCTGTAGATCGCCAGCACGTTGCCCTTGCCGGCTTCCTCGCGGAACACCGTGTAGGGCACGGTGAGCGGCGCGTCGGCTGCGGGGAACAGCAGCGAGGACACCAGCCAGTTGACCAGCAGCACGAACAGGAAGATCGCCCAGACCTTGCGCGGCGGCATGCCGGGCTTGCCGGGCGGCGCCGGCCTGGGCGGGGGTGCGGGGGGCGGATAGCCGTTCATGGGCGCTCGATGGATGGCTTGCTCGGGGTGCATCATGCCCGTAACGCGCTCATCCGGGGGCGCCGCCGGGGTGCGCCGCCCAGGGCCGGCGCCGCACGGTTTAGAGTGCGGCGATGACCGCACCCATGCCGGCGGCGTTCATCGGGCACGGCACCCCGATGAACACGCTCGAGGACAACCGCTTCACCGCCGCCTGGCGCGCGCTCGGCCAGGGCATGCCGCGGCCGCGCGCCATCCTGTGCATCTCGGCCCACTGGTTCATCCAGGGCAGCGCCGTGACCGCGATGCGGCGGCCGCGGGTGATCCACGACTTCTACGGTTTTCCGCAGCAGCTGTTCGCGTTCGACTATCCGGCGCCGGGCTCGCCCGAGGTGGCGCGCGAGGTGGCGCAGGTCGTGCAGCCGGCCTACGTCGGCCTGGACGAGGACAGCTGGGGCCTGGACCACGGCACCTGGTCGGTGCTGGCGCATGCCTTTCCGCGGGCCGACATCCCGGTGCTGCAGCTGTCGATCCACGGGGGCGAGGGGATCGAGTACCACGTCGACCTCGGCGCGCGGCTGGCGCCGCTGCGCGAGCGCGGCATCTTCATCGTCGGCAGCGGCAACGTGGTGCACAACCTGCGGCGGCTGGACCGCGGCCGGGAGGGCGCGTACGACTGGGGCGAGCGCTTCGACGCGGAGGTGCGGCGGGTGATGACGACCGACCCGTCCGGCCTGGCGGCGGTCGAGCGCCACCCGGACTACGCGGCGTCGGTGCCCACGCCCGAGCACTTCCTGCCGCTGGCCTACCTCGCCGGGCTGTGCCGTGCCGCGGGCGAGCCGGCGGTGCCCTTCGTCGAAGGCGGGGTGATGGGCTCGCTGACGATGACCAGCTACGTGCTGGGTGCTGCGCCGCGCGCCGGGACCCGCGGGGATGAGGAAGGGGCGGATGCGCTGCCCGATCCGGCGCGGGTGCCGCCGGAGCAGACGAACATGTGAAGCCCGCGGGGTCGCGGCTTGCGGCCGCTACCGCGAAGCGCCCGCATGGATCCCGGGTCGAGCCCGGGATGACATCGATCCGTGGGCGCCCGCCCGCGCCGACGCGCCGCCCACCGCCACCATGTCATCGCGGGCCAGCCCCGCAATCCACCGCGCCCTACGCCAGCATCCGCCCTGTCTCCTCATACCGCTGGTGCCAGGCCAGCGCCTCCGGCAGCAGGTGGGGTGTGTGCATGCCGCCGCGTCCGGCGCGCGCCGCGGCCTGCGCGCGTTCCACGTAGTCGGCCAGGGCATCGCGGTAGTCCGGGTGCGCGCAGCGCTCGACCAGCAGCCTGCTGCGCTGGCGCGGCGCCAGCCCGCGCAGGTCCGCCAGCCCCTGCTCGGTGACGATCACCTGCACGTCGTGCTCGGTGTGGTCCACGTGGCTGGCCATCGGCACGATGCAGGAGATCGCGCCGTTCTTCGCGGTGGAGGCCGTCATGAAGATCGACAGGTAGGCGTTGCGCGCGAAGTCGCCCGAGCCGCCGATGCCGTTCATGATGCGCGTGCCCATCACGTGCGTGGAGTTGACGTTCCCGTAGATGTCCGCCTCGATCATGCCGTTCATGGAGATCACCCCCAGGCGCCGGATCACCTCCGGGTGGTTCGAGATCTCCTGCGGCCGCAGCAGGATGCGCGGGCGGTAGAAGTCCAGGTTGGCCATGAACTCCTGCATGCCTTCCTTGCTGAGCGAAAGCGCGGTGGCCGAGGCGAAGGCGAGGGTGCCGGACTTGAGCATCTGCAGCATCCCGTCCTGCAGCACCTCGGTGTAGGCGGTGAGGTTGCGGTACCTGCCCTGGTCGAGCCCGGCGAGCACCGCGTTGGTGGTGTTGCCCACGCCGGACTGCAGCGGCAGCAGCGCCGGCGGCAGCCGGCCGACGCGGATCTCGTGTTCCAGGAATTCCAGGATGTGGCCCGCGATGCGGTGCGAGGCCTCGTCCGGCGCCGTGAACGCGGAGTTGCGATCGGGCAGGTGCGTCTCCACCACCGCGACCACCTTGTCCGGGTCCACCTGCAGGTAGCGCTCGCCGATGCGGCTGCTCGGGTGCAGCACGGGGATCGGCCGGCGGTTGGGCGGCAGCGCGGTGCCGTAGTAGACGTCGTGCATGCCCTCGAGTTCGAGCGGATGGTGGCTGTTGACCTCCAGGATCACCTTGTCGGCCAGGTCCAGCCAGGTCTTGTTGTTGCCCAGCGAGGAGGCCGGGATCAGCCGGCCGTCCTCGCGGATGCCGGCGACCTCCACCACCGCCACGTTCAGCTTGCCGAGGAAGCCGAACCACACGAACTGCGCCACGTGCGACAGGTGGATGTCCACGTACTCCATCTCGCCGGCATTGATGCGCGCGCGGCAGGTGGGGTCCGACTGGTAGGGCAGGCGCATCTCGATGCCGCCCACCTTGGCCAGCGCGCCATCGAGTTCGGGCGCGGTGGAGGCGCCGGTCCACACGCCGATGCGGAACACCTGCCCGCCCTGGTTGGCGGTTTCTATCCGGCGGGCCAGCGCCGGCGGCACCGCCTTCGGGTAGCCGGAGCCGGTGAAGCCGCTCATGCCGACGTGGTCGCCGTGGTGGATGAGGGCGGCTGCCTCGTCGGCGGACATGATCTTCCGGCGCAGGCCAGGATGGAGGACGCGGGACGCGGGGGACAGCAAGTCGTTTCTCCGTGGAGCAACCTGCCAGTCTAGGCGCGCGGGCGGGCACGCGGGGTGGCCGCGTCAGGCAGCGTCAGCCGGGCAGCGCCGGTAGAATCGCCATCCCCGCAACGGAAGCGTGGCAGAGCGGTTGAATGCACCGGTCTTGAAAACCGGCGATGTCGCAAGACATCCGTGAGTTCGAATCTCACCGCTTCCGCCAGCGCGCGGCGCCATGCTGCGCCCTGCAAAGTCGGACACTTCCTACACGCGGCCCCTGCGGCATCAGACAGAATGCGCCGCGTCGATCCTGCACTGTCAGCCCTTGGCCGCAGCGGTCGGTGTTCGCGGTTCCGGAGGCTCAGATGGCAGTACGCGTTTTCCTCGTCGAAGATCAGAAGTCCATGCGCGAGCTGGTGCAGGACCTGCTGGATTCGGTGGGCGGTTTCGAGGTGGTGGGCTCGGCGGCCACCGAAACTTCGGCAACCGACTGGCTGCTGCGCCACAAGGGCGGATGGGACCTGGTGATCGTCGACCTGCTGCTCGGCGAAGGCTCGGGCTTCACCCTCATCACCCGCTGCAACAACGATCCCTCCGCCGGCGCCGTGCTGGTGTTCAGCGACTTCGTGACGCCGGTGGTGCGCGAGCGCTGCATCCGACTGGGTGCCGACGGCGTGATCTCCAAGGGAGAGTTCGGCGAACTGCGCGCCTACCTGCAGGCCTTCCCCGGCCGCGTGCAGGAACGCGAGATGGCCTGAACCGCGCGGGCCTGCTCAGGGATAGGAATGCCCCTCATCCGTGCCGCGTGCGTCCGGATCCGGCGTTTCCGCGGCGACGTGCAGGCTGGCGACCTCGAAGGTTCCGTAGTGCAGGCGGCCGTCGCTTTTCCAGGCGCAATAGGCGAGGTTCTGCGAGCGCGCCTTGACCGACATGACCGGTCCGCCAGTGCGCAGCGAAACCCGGTCGCCGACTTTGATTCCTTCGTCTGCCACGGCGCGATTATCATGGGATGTGCGTGGACCCGCTGCTCAGCCATGAGCGGTCACACAAATCATCGGCCGTGAAGTATTCCCGCCCTTCGGGGCGACCGCCGCCTCTTTCCCATAGCCGTTGCTGAAGCCGTCCTACAGCTGACCAGCCCGGGAGGCCGGATCATCGGGCGAGTATTCAGGAAGGTTCGAGCATGTCCCAAGAGCAAGAGCAGTTGTTGCCCGAGGACGGGCAGCCGGCAAAGGACGGCAGCATCCAGCAGCAGCAACAGCAATACCAGGAAGGCCACGCGGGCCAGGGTTCCGAAAGCGCCCTGAAGCAGCTGCGCGAGTGGGAGCAGCGCCGCGCCAGCAATTCCGGCGGCAAGCGCCGCCACGGCCCCGGCAACTGAGCGTACGCAAGCCCCACGAAAAGGCGGCCCACGGGCCGCCTTTTCATTTGGGGGCAGCGGCGGCGCTTCAGGCTGCGGACGCCCGCGGCCGGTCCTCGGCCGGTTGCTGCGCATCGTGCGCCTTGGCCTCGCGCGAGTCCGGCGCACTGGCCGGCTTGGACTGCAGGGACTTCGTCAGGTAGGGCAGCACGCTGCGCGCGCCGGCGCCCCAGCGGCTGCCCGCGGGAGGCAGCCCGTCGTCCTGGTCGTCGGCGCTGCTACGGGTCGACATGCGCGCTCCCGGCGGGCCACAGCTGCACGGCGGGCCTGCGGATGAAGGACGGATCGGCGTCGGCCTGCGCTGCGTCCGCGGGGTGGGAGAACAGCATGTCGCACCCGAACATGTCGTCGTCGCCGCCCAGCAGGTGCTCGCGCCATCCGAGTTCGCGGATGTGCTCCGAGAAGAAGGAGACCTGCCGGTGGCCATCGAGGTAGCCGCGCGCGAACAGCACGCCGTCGTACACCAGGCCGACCTGCACGTTCAGGCGGTGCGTCGTGGGCAGCAGCTTCGCCATGGCGAAGGCCTTCGCGATGCCGTCATAGCCGGGCGGGGCGTCTTTCAGCAATTCCATGGGCAGCGAAAGTACGTCCTCGCGCCCGGCGCGCCTGTAGGACGGGGTCCCGTTCGAAGTTACATGTGCTGACTACTCGGCACAATCAGCCCGGCCGCAGCATGCCGCGGGTCTCGATGAAGCGCACCACTTCCTGCAGGCCCTCGCGCGTCTTCAGGTTGGTCATCACGTAGGGCTTGTCGCGCCGCATGCGCCTGGTGTCCGCCTCCATGACGCCCAGGTCGGCGCCCACGTAGGGCGCCAGGTCGGTCTTGTTGATCACGAACAGGTCGCTCTTGGTGATGCCGGGGCCGCCCTTGCGCGGGATCTTCTCGCCCGCCGCGACGTCGATCACGTAGATGGTGAGGTCCGACAGCTCGGGGCTGAAGGTGGCCGCGAGGTTGTCGCCGCCGGACTCGACGAACACCACGTCGGCCTCGGGAAACTCGGCCAGCATGCGGTCGATCGCCTCCAGGTTGATCGAGGCGTCCTCGCGGATGGCCGTGTGCGGGCAGCCGCCGGTCTCCACGCCCAGGATGCGCTCGGCCGGCAGCGCGCCGCTGACGGTCAGCAGGCGCTGGTCTTCCTTGGTGTAGATGTCGTTGGTGATGGCGACCAGGTCGTAGCGCCCGCGCATCGCCTTGCACAGCATCTCCAGCAGCGTCGTCTTGCCGGAGCCGACCGGCCCGCCGATGCCCACGCGCAGGGGCGGCAGCTTCTTGGTGCGGCCGGGGATGTGGTGCAGCAGGGTGGAATTCATGAGCGGAACAGGCGGGAGTACTGGGTTTCATGCCGCGCCGAGAGGATGGCGAGCATGGGCGTGAAGGACTGGCGTGCGTCGTCGTCCAGCGCCAGCGCGTGGTCGACGGCGTGCGGGATCTCCGCGGCCAGGCGGGCGAGGATGCGCTGGCCGGCGGACTGGCCGAGGGGTACCGCCTTGATGGCCGCCTGCACCATGTTTTCGGACCAGGAGAAGGCGTAGGTGAGGGTGATGTGGCGCACGCTGCCGCCGCTGTCCGCGGCTGCCAGCGCGAATGCCACGGGATAGGTGGGATCGCCGGCCCCCGTGGGTCGCCGGTGGGCGCGAAGCCGAACCGCGACAGCCCCGATGTCGCGGTTCCTTGCGTCACCACGACCTGTGGAATGCGCCCATTCGGTCAAAGACCGCCCCATCTGCTCCGCCTGCTGCCGCAGCTCGCTGGTCTCGCGCGTCTGCCGCACCCATTGGTC
>DASWUI010000545.1:0-1857 GCA_036401715.1 Ramlibacter sp.
GGTTCGGCCTTCGCCGCTCACCACGACCCACCGGAGCGGCCGTGCCGTAGGTCGCGGTGAGCGCGCAGCCGAACCGCGACACCCGCGACCGCCCGTCCGCCGCAGGCATCCTCACGGCCACACCGCCGTACAGGCCCAGCCATACAGGCACCCCCTCTCTTTGCTAGAGTGGGCTTTTGGCTCGCAGGCCCGCAATGCCCACTGAACCCCAGGCCCCCCGCCACATCCGGCTGACCTCCCACGCCGGCGGACACGGCGCCTTGCCCATCCAGTGGGGCGCCGCGACCCCCGCGGAACGGGGTCCGATCGTCGGCACCACCACGAAGCGCGCGCACCGCAACGTCATCGGCACGCACAGCGGTTCGTACAGCGTGTACCGCGCGCTGGCCGTCGCCGCGGGCGCGCTCAGCCGCGACCACAAGGCCGACCTCACCAACACGGCCCCCACCGACGAGATCGGCCCCTACCCGCAGTGGACGGACCCCGGCAAGATCGTCAGCCTCGATCCCTGGGGCGCCGCGGTGGCGGACGTGTTCGCGGCCGAACTCGCGGCCGGCTACGACATCCGGCCCACCATCGCCGTGACCAAGGCGCACGTGATCCTTCCCGAGGTGATCGAGGCGATCCAGAAGGGCCGCCTGAAACCCGACAACAGGATCCTGCTGCCCGGCGGCGCCGCCTGCGTGACCAAGGCGGCGATCGAGCCGGTCTGGTGGCTGCCCGGCGTGGCAAAGCGTTTCGGCTGCAGCGAAGCCGACCTGCGCCGCGTGCTGTTCGAGGAAACGGGCGGCATGTACCCCGAACTCGTCACGCGCAGCGACCTCGAAGTCTTCCTGCCCCCGATCGGCGGCCAGACCGTCTACATCTTCGGCAACCCGCGCGACCTCGCGAACCCGGAAGTCGAACTCACCGCCCGCGTGCACGACGAGTGCAACGGCTCCGACGTCTTCGGCTCCGACATCTGCACCTGCCGCCCCTACCTCACGCACGCCATCGAGGAATGCATCCAGGGCGCGCAGCGCGGCGGCGTCGGGCTGGTCTCCTACTCGCGCAAGGAAGGCCGCGCGCTGGGCGAGGTGACCAAGTTCCTGGTCTACAACGCGCGCAAGCGCCAGGCCGGCGGCGACACCGCCGACCAGTACTTCGCCCGCACCGAGTGCGTGGCCGGCGTGCAGGACATGCGCTTCCAGGAGCTGATGCCCGACGTGCTGCACTGGCTGGGCGTGAAGAAGATCCACCGCCTGGTCTCCATGTCGAACATGAAGTACGACGCCATCACCGGCCAGGGCATCGAGGTGGGCGAGCGCGTCGACATCCCCGAAGCCCTGATTCCCGCCGACGCCCGCGTCGAGATGGACGCGAAGAAGGCCGCCGGCTATTTCACGCCCGGCACCGTTCCCGACGCGGACGCGCTGAAGCAGACCAAAGGACGTTCCCTATGAGCACGGTGCAGTTCGTGACCGGCGCGGTGGACGCGGAGGAAGCGGCGAGCGAACTGCGCTCCACGCATGCCATCCGCGAGCGCTGCGGCCAGCTGCTCGCCCGCGCCCGCAACGGCGACTCGAAATGGTTCGTCGTGGAAGACAGCGCCCTGCCCGCCGCCGCCCGCGAAGTCGCCGACATCACCCGCAAGCGCTACCCGAGGGGCCACATCCCGCTGCACAGCCGCTGGCGGCACCTGGAAGCCGGCGGCGTGGACCGGAAGGCGCAGCTCGAGCGGCTGATGGGCGACGTGCCCAGGGCGGTGCTGGGCGAGGCCATGGTGGACCTCACCTTCGTCAGCGTGCTGCTGGACGCCGGCGCGGGCCACGACTGGAAGTACGTGGAGCCTGCCACCGGGCAGGCCTTCACGCGCTC
>DASWUI010000546.1:0-10935 GCA_036401715.1 Ramlibacter sp.
GTGATGCAGGCATTGCGTGAACTGGGCCTGCCCGTGCTGTGGCTGGATCCGAACGCCGATGCCGGCGCGCGCGGCATCCTGCAGGCGCTGGAGCAGGAGGCGCTGCCCGCCGGGTCGCGCCGCGCGACCCACCTGCCGCGCGGGCTCTACTTCGCGTCGATGCGGCACTGCGCGCTGATGGCGGGCAATTCCTCCTCGGGCATCATCGAGGCGGCGAGCTTCGGAACGCCGGTGGTCAACATCGGCACGCGCCAGCACATGCGCGAACACGGCCCCAACGTGGTGGACGTGCCGGCCGATGCCGCGGCCATCGCGCAGGCTCTGCGCGCGCAGCGGGCCCACGGCCGCTGGCCGTGTGAAAATCCCTGGGGCGGCGGACGGGCGGGAGAGCGCATCGCGCAGCTGCTCGCGCGCCTGCCGCTCGGCCCCGGCGTCCTCGAAAAGACCAACAGCTACTGACGTGAGCGCACTGTCCCAGCCCCTCCTGATCCTCGGCGCCGGCGGCCACGGCCGCGTCGTCGCCGACGCGGCGCTCGCCCAGGGCTGGGAGCGCGTGCTCGTGAGCGACCGCGACCCGGCGCGCTCCGGCCAGCAACTGCTGCCCGGCATGGAGGTGCTCCCGCTGGAGCAGGCGCTCGCACGGGCCGCCGTGGTGCACGTGGCGATCGGTTCCGCCGGCGCGCGCGAACGCGAGGCAAAGGCGCTCGGCCTGCCGCTCGCCACCGTGGTGCATCCGCGTGCCAGCATGTCGCGCCACGCGGAGATCGGCGCCGGCTGCTTCGTCGCCGCGCAGGCCGTCGTCGCGCCCGGTGCGCGCCTGGGGGTGGCGGTGATCGTGAACCATGGCGCCGTGGTGGACCACGACGTCGAGGTCGGCGACTTCACGCACGTGGCGCCGCTGGTGGCGCTGGGTGGCGCCGTGCGCATCGGCAGCCGCGTGCTCCTGGGCTCCGGCTGCAAGGTGCTGCCCGGCGTGCGCGTGGGCGACGACGTGGTGGTGGGCGCCGGCGCCGTGGTGCGCGGGAACCTCGAGGGGCCCGGTGTCTACGCCGGCGTGCCGGCCCGGAGGGTGCGATGAACGAGCAGCAGTTCCGCGCGCTGTGCCTGTCCGCGACCTGCACCCTGCGGGAAGCGCTGGACACCATGGAGCGCACCGCCAAGGGCATCCTGCTGGTGCTGGACAGCAAGGGCAGGCTTCGCCGCACCCTCAGCGACGGCGACCTGCGCCGCGCCGTGCTGGCCCATGCGCCCGAATCCGCCTTCATCGCCACGCTGCCGGGCCAGGCGCCGATCACGATGTCCGAGCAGGAGCCGGTGGCGCGCGCGCTGGCCCTGATGGACCAGCACCTGATCGACCATATCCCCGTGGTGGACGCCGCCGGGCACCCGGTGGACCTGGTGATGCGGCGCGAGCTCTCGCAGCGCATCTGGCTGTCCTCCCCGCACCTGGGCGAGGAAGAGACGGCCTTCGTCGAGGAGGCCTTCCGCAGCAACTGGATCGCGCCGCTGGGGCCGCACGTGGACGGCTTCGAGCGCGAGCTCGCCGCCTATGCCGGCGTCGGCCACGCGGCGGCGCTCAGCTCGGGCACGGCCGCCATCCACCTGGGGCTGCTGCTGCTGGGCGTGAAGCCCGGCGACACGGTGTTCTGCTCCTCGCTCACCTTCGTGGGCAGCTGCAACCCGATCCTGTACTGCGGCGCGCGGCCGGTGTTCATCGATTCCGAGCCGGACTCCTGGAACATGTCGCCGCAGGCGCTGGAGCGCGCCTTCGAATGGGCGAAGCGCGAGAACCGGCTGCCCCGCTGCGTGATCCTGGTGAACCTGTACGGCCAGAGCGCCGACATGGACGCCCTGCTGCCGATCTGCGAGCGCCACGGCGTGCCGGTGCTGGAAGACGCGGCGGAGTCGCTGGGCGCCACCTACAAGGGCCGTGCGAGCGGCTCCTTCGGCCGCGTCGGCATCTTCTCCTTCAACGGCAACAAGATCATCACCACGTCCGGCGGCGGCATGCTGGTGTCGAACGACGCGGACCTCGTCGCCCGCGCCCGCAAGCTGTCCACGCAGGCGCGCGAGCCGGCGCCGCACTACGAGCATGTCGAGGTGGGCTTCAACTACCGCATGAGCAACGTGCTGGCCGGCATCGGCCGCGGCCAGCTGCGCGTGCTGGACCAGCGCGTCGCCCGGCGGCGGCAGGTGTACGAGGTCTACCGCCACGCGCTGGCCGACCTGGGCGAGGTGCAGTGGATGCCGGAGCCCGCCTCGATGCGCTCCACCCGCTGGCTCACCTGCATCCTCATGCAGGGCCCCGATGCCGCGCAGCGGCGCGACCACGTGCTGCGCAGCCTGGAGCGGCATTCGATCGAGGCGCGCCCGGTGTGGAAGCCCATGCACCTGCAGCCGCTGTTCCGCGGCGCGGAGTATTTCCCGCACGCCGAAGGCGACGACGTGTCGGCGCGCCTGTTCGACGCCGGCATCTGCCTGCCCTCGGGCTCCAACATGGCCGATGAACAGCTGGCCCGGGTGATCGACCACCTGCGGCGCGCCCTGGTGCGCGCGGAGGCGCTGGGTGCGGCTGCTGTCTAGGAGCGCGCTGCCGCTCCTCGCGATCGACATCGCCCTGGCCCTGGTGGCCTGGTGGGCCGCCTTCTGGCTGCGCTTCAACCTGGACGTGCCGCCGGAGTTCGCGCGGCTGGCGCGCATCTCCACGCCCTGGTGCGCCCTCGGCGCGGCCGCGGGACTGGTGCTGCGGCGCGTGGACCGCCAGGTCTGGACCTACATCGGGCTGGCCGAGTTCCGGCAGCTCGCCGGCGGCGTCGCGCTGGGCGGCCTGCTCACGGCGGCCATCGTGCTGATGCTGCGCCTGCCCGAGTTCCCGCGTTCCGTGCTGCTGCTGCACCCGCTGCTCGCCTTCCTGCTGATGGGCGCGGCGCGCGGCGCCTGGCGCAGCTTCGCCGAGGGCCGCCAGCACGTGCAGGGCGGCACGCCGGTGGTGATCGTGGGCTCGCTGGACGAAGCCGCGGGGGCCCTGCGCGCGCTGCGCGGCTCCCAGCGCTGGCGACCGGTGGGCATCGTCTCGCCGTTCGCGGCGGAGCGCGGGCGCACGCTGCAGGACGTGCGCGTGCTCGGTTCGGTGGAGGACCTGCCCGAGGTGTGCGGCTCGCACGATGCGCGCGCGGCCCTGGTGGCCAGCCCGCCCGGCTCGGAGCAGCGCCGGCAGGCGCTGCTGCTGGCCGCCGAGGCGCACATCACGCTGCTGACGCTGCCGCGTCCGGACGAATGGCTGCAGGCCGAGAGCAGCGGGCCGCGCCGCATCGAACTGGAAGACCTGCTCGGGCGCGCGCCGGTCGCGCTGGACGTCGCCGGCCTGGCGGAACTGTTCTCGGGCCAGGTGGTGGTGGTCACCGGCGCGGGCGGCTCCATCGGCTCCGAGCTGTGCCGGCAGATCGCGCGCTTCGGCGTCGGCCGGCTGGTATGCGTGGACGTGTCCGAATACGCGATCTACCAGCTGGAGCAGGAGCTGCGGCAGGCGCATCCGCAGATGCAGGGCGTCTACTACACGGCGAACGTGCGCGAGTACGAGCGGCTGCACGCCATCGCCTGCCAGCACCGGCCGGCGGTCGTGTTCCATGCGGCGGCCTACAAGCACGTGCCGCTGATGGAGGAGGAAAACGAGATCGAGGCCTTGCGTACCAACGTGCTGGGCACCTGGAACGCCGCCCGCGCCGCCTCCGCCTGCGGCGCGCGCCGCTTCGTGATGATCTCGACCGACAAGGCGGTGAACCCGACCAACGTGATGGGCGCGAGCAAGCGCCTCGCGGAGCTGGTCGTGCAGGCCGTGGCCGCGCAGGAGCCCCGCACGCAGTACGTGTCGGTGCGCTTCGGCAACGTGCTGGGCTCCAGCGGTTCGGTGGTGCCCCTGTTCACGCAACAGATCGAACGCGGCGGGCCGGTGACCGTGACGCACCCGGAGATCGTGCGCTACTTCATGACGATCCCCGAGGCGGCGCAGCTGGTGCTGCAGGCCGGCCTGATGGGGCGCTCGGGGCAGATCTTCGTGCTGGACATGGGCGAGCCGGTGAAGATCGTGGAACTGGCGCGCATGCTGATCCGGCTGTCCGGGAAGACCGAGCAGGAGGTTCCGATCAGCTACACGGGCCTGCGGCCGGGCGAGAAGCTGTACGAGGAGCTGCTGGCGAACGACGAGACGACCGAGCCGACGCCCCATGCGAAGCTGCGGATCGCGAAGACTTCCGGGCCGCTGCCGGATGTGGAGGCGGTGGTGAAGTGGATAGCCGACGCGGGCGCCCTGCCGCCGCCGGAGGTCTTGCGCGAATGGTTGAAGGGACAGGTACCCGAGTACGGGCCGCGCTGACATCGCGGGCAGCTTGGACGCCTTGGGTTCCCGCCTGCGCGGGAATGACGGGAATCAGCCCATGATCCCGGTCCGCGTGAGCACGTCGCTCACCAGCTCCAGCCGCACCAGCGGATTGTCCAGCTCCATCAGCCGCTGCTTCAGCGCCACCGGCAGCGGCAGCAGCTCGCACCAGCGGTTGGCCACCCAGCCGCAGTCGTCCAGCTTCCACGGCGGCAGCAGGGGCGTGGGACCGGCGCCCGGCTTGAGCTGCAGGGAGTGGATCAGGCGCTGCAGGGCGTCCGCCGTGGGCTGCAGGTCCTCGGGAATGGGCACCGCCATGTCGGACGGCAGCCGCTCGACGTCGGCCACCCACAGGCCGTGCTTGAGCTGGTCGCTCGACGTGATGCGGAAGCGCTGCGCGCCGGTGGCGCGCACGAGCATCAGCCCCGGCTGGGGCTGTTCGAACTCGTGGATGCTCGCCAGCGTGCCGACCCTGGCGAAGGCTTCCGTGCTGCCCGGCTGGCGCACCTCGGTGCCCTGGGTGAGGGACACCACGCCGAAGGGCGCGCCGGCCTTGCGGCACTTGCTGATCATGTCCAGGTAGCGCACTTCGAACACGCGCAGCGACAGCAGGCCATCCGGGAACAGCACCGCGCTCAGCGGAAAGAGGGGGAGGGACTGCAGGGTCAGGGTGGCCGGCACGGTGGTTCCAGTGGCTGCCGCTATCATCCCACGACTCCACCTGATCCATGTTCTTCCAGATCACCTCCTTCCTGCTCGACGTCGCCGCCGGCCTGCTGGGCGGCGCCTGCCTGTTGCGGCTTTACATGCAGCTCCAGAGGGTGCCTTTCGGCAACCCCGTGGGGCGCTTCATCTTCGCCCTGACCGACTGGATCGTGCTGCCGCTGCGCAAGGTGCTGCCGGGTTTCAAGCGCTGGGATTTCGCCAGCCTGGTGGCCGCGTACCTGTTCGAGCTGGCCCAGTTCGGGATCCTGGCGCTGATGGTGGGCGCCGGCTATGCGATGGTGCCGGCGCTGGCGCTGTTCGGGCTGGTCCGGCTGGCGATCTCCGGGATGATCGGGCTGGTGATCGTCTACGCGGTCCTGTCCTGGGTGCAGGCGGACTCGCCGATCGTGGACGTGATCGACCGCATCACCTCGCCGATGCTGCGGCCCTTCCGCAAGATCATCCCGCTGGTGGGCGGATTCGACCTTTCGCCGCTGGCGCTGCTGGTGGTGCTGCAGGTGGCGGCGATCATCGTGGCGAACCTGCAGGGGGCGGTGCTGAGGTAGGGCGCGCACGGCCGCGAACATGTCATCCCGGGCTTGACCCGGGATCCACGCGGCATGTGTGCGGGCGCGGCATGGATTGCGGGTCGAGCCCGCAATGACATGGAACGTTGCGGGTCGAGCCCGCCATGGAACGCCGGGAGCGGCGCCGGATCTACTCGACCGCGTCGGCCGACTGCCGCGTCAGCATCGCCAGCACGTTCGCCACGGTCTTGCGCAGTTCGCGGCGGTCGCAGATGAAGTCGACCGCGCCCTTTTCCTGCAGGAACTCCGCGCGCTGGAAGCCTTCCGGCAGCTTCACGCGCACCGTGGACTCGATCACGCGCGGGCCGGCGAAGCCGATCAGGGCCTTGGGCTCGGCGATCACCACGTCGCCCACGAAGGCGAAACCGGCGCTGACGCCGCCCATGGTCGGGTCGGTCAGCACGCTGAGGTAGGGCAGGCCCTTCTTCGCCAGGCGCGTGAGCGCGGCGTTGGTCTTGGCCATCTGCATCAGCGACAGCAGGCCTTCCTGCATGCGCGCGCCGCCGGTGGCGGTGAAGCACAGGAAGGGCACCTTCTGCTCGATGGCGGTCTCGACGCCGCGCACGAAGCGCTCGCCGACCACGCTGCCCATGGAGCCGCCCATGAAGTCGAACTCGAAGGCCGCGGCCACCAGGTTGATGCTGTGCACCGAGCCGCCCATCACGATCAGCGCGTCGGTCTCGCCGGTGTTCTCCAGCGCTTCCTTCAGGCGCTGCGGGTACTTGCGGCTGTCCTGGAACTTCAGCGGGTCCACCGGGATGACCTCCTGGCCGATCTCGTAGCGGCCCTCGGGGTCCAGGAAGGCGTTCAGGCGCGCGCGCGCGCCGATGCGGTGGTGGTGGGTGCAGGTCGGGCAGACGTTCTGGTTCTGCTCGAGGTCGGTCTTGTACAGCACCGTCTCGCAGCTGGGGCACTTGATCCACAGCCCTTCCGGCACGCTGCGCCGCTCGTTCGGATCCGTGGGCTGGATCTTCGGGGGCAGCAGTTTTTCCAACCAGCTCATGCGTGGTCTCCTCAGGTGATCTTCGAGTCTAGCGCGGTCCGGATGTCGGACAGGAAAGCGGTGAGGGCCGGCAGCACCTGCTCGCGCGGCTGGTCCTCCACGACCTGGATGACCTTGGTGCCGATGACGACGGCATCGGCCACCCGGCCGACGGCGCGCGCCGTGCTGGCGTCGCGGATGCCGAAGCCCACGCCCACCGGGACCTTCACGTGCTTGCGGATGCGCGGCAGGGCTTCCTCGACCGCGGCGGTGTCCAGGTGGCCGGCGCCGGTGACGCCCTTGAGCGACACGTAGTACACGTAGCCGCTCGCCACGCGCGCGACCTGCTGGATGCGCTGGTCCGTGCTGGTCGGTGCCAGCAGGAAGATCAGGTCCAGGCCGTTCTTCTTCAGGTCGGCGGCGAAGGCCTCGCACTCTTCCGGCGGGTAGTCCACGATCAGCACGCCGTCCACGCCGGCAGCCGCCGCATCGCGCGCGAACGAGCCCTGGCCGTGCGCGAGTTCGTAGCGCTCGACCGGGTTGGCGTACCCCATCAGCACGACCGGCGTGGTCGCGTCGCGCTGGCGGAAGGCCTTCACCATCGCCAGCACCTGCGCCAGGCCGATGCCGAAGGCCAGGGCCTTTTCGCCCGCCTTCTGGATCACCGGGCCGTCGGCCATCGGGTCGGAGAAGGGCACGCCCAGCTCGATCACGTCGCTGCCCGCCGCGACCATCGCGTGCATCAGCTCCGGCGTGATGTCGGGGAAGGGGAAGCCGGCCGTGACGTAGGGGATCAGCGCCTTGCGCTGCTCGCGCGCGAGCTTCTGGAAAGTCGGCTGGATGCGGCTCATTGTTTGGGCCCTCCCTTGAGGGACAGGCCGCGCATCGAAGGCCGGTCGTAGAACTCGACGCCGGCGAGGTCCGCCACGGTGCCGATGTCCTTGTCGCCCCGGCCGGAGAGGTTCACCAGGATGTGCTGGTCCGGCTTCATGGTCTTCGCCAGCTTCATCGCGTAGGCGATGGCATGGCTCGATTCCAGCGCGGGGATGATGCCCTCGGTGCGGCACAGGTAGTGGAAGGCGTCCAGCGCTTCCTTGTCCGTGATGCCGACGTACTCGGCGCGCCCGCAGTCCTTCAGCCACGCATGCTCCGGGCCCACGCCCGGGTAGTCGAGGCCGGCGCTGACGCTGTGCGTCTCGATGATCTGGCCGTTGGCGTCCTGCAGGATGTAGGTGCGGTTGCCGTGCAGCACGCCCGGCGAGCCGCGCTGCAGCGAGGCCGAGTGCTTGCCGCTGTCCAGTCCCTCGCCGGCCGCCTCCACGCCGATCAGGCGGGTCTTCTCGTACGGGATGTAGGGGTGGAAGATGCCCATGGCGTTGCTGCCGCCGCCCACGCAGGCGATCACCGCGTCCGGCTGGCGCCCGGCCATTTCCGGCATCTGTTCGATGCACTCCTTGCCGATCACGCTCTGGAAGTCGCGCACCATCATCGGGTAGGGGTGCGGGCCCGCCACGGTGCCGATGATGTAGAAGGTGTTCTCCACGTTGGTGACCCAGTCGCGCATCGCTTCGTTCAGCGCGTCCTTCAGGGTCTTGCTGCCGGACTCCACCGGAACCACGCGCGCGCCCAGCAGGTTCATGCGGTACACGTTGGGGCTTTGCCGCGCGACGTCGTTGCTGCCCATGTAGACGACGCATTCGAGGCCGTAGCGGGCGCAGATGGTGGCGGTGGCCACGCCGTGCTGGCCGGCGCCGGTCTCGGCGATCACGCGCGGCTTGCCCATGCGGCGCGCGAGCATCGCCTGGCCGATCACGTTGTTGATCTTGTGGGCGCCGGTGTGGTTGAGGTCCTCGCGCTTGAGGTAGATCTGCGCGCCGCCCTGTTCGCGGCTCATGCGCTGCGCGTGGTAGATGGGCGAGGGCCGTCCGACGAAGTGCTTCAGCTCGTACTCGAATTCGCGCAGGAATTCCGGGTCGTGCTGGTACTTCGCGTAGGCGTCGCGCAGTTCGGAAATGGCATGGGTCAGCGTCTCGCTGACGAAGCTGCCGCCGTAGATGCCGAAGTGGCCGGTGGCGTCAGGCTGCTGGTAACTGGACATGGGATGACCTTGCAAGGCGTTCGTCCGCGGAGCGCACCGCGGCGACGAACTGATGGATCTTGGCGGCGTCCTTGATGCCCTTGGACACCTCGACGCCCGAACTCACATCAACGGCCAGCGTCCGGAAACGCGGCCGCACTTGCACGATGCCATCGGCCACGTTTGCAGGTGTGAGCCCACCAGACAAAACGGCGTGAAAGCTGGCGCTTGGAGGAAGGCGTGACCAAGGGAATGTCCTGCCGGCGCCGCCATAGCCCACGACATGCGCGTCGAGCAGCAGGGCCTGCGCCTCTGGGTAATCTGCGGCGAATTTTAGCAAGTCGAAGGGGGTGGCCTCGTCCAGGGGGATCCGCGCGGCGCGCAGGTAGGGCCGGGTGCCGCCGCTCGCCTCGCGGCAATAGGCCGGCGTCTCGTCACCGTGGAACTGCAGCAGCGCATTGGGCACGCGTTCGCAGGCGGCGCGCACGCCCGCCAGCGGCTCGTTGACGAACAGCAGCACCGGCGTGACGAAAGGCGGCAGGCGCCGGGCCAGCTGCGCCGCGCGCTCGATGCCGACGTGGCGGGCGCTCTTGGGGTACAGGATCAGGCCGACGGCATCGGCCCCCGCTTCCACGGCGGCGTCCACGTCCTGCTCGCGCGTCAGGCCGCAGATCTTGATACGGGTGCGAAGCGCCGGCGGACGGGTCATGGCAGCCAATCATACGCAGCCGCATGGCTCGGCAGCCCCCAGTGCGGCTCGTACTCGGGACCGAGGAAATAGAGGCCGTCGGGCGAAAAGGTGGGGGCCGCGGCATCCCGGCTGCGCGCCTGCAGCACCTCGCGCATCCAGCCCGGCTCGTGCAGTCCCTGGCCCACCGCCACCAGGCAGCCCATGATGTTGCGGATCATGTGGTGCAGGAAGGCATTGCCCTGGAACTCGAAGCGCCAGTAGGGGCCGCGGCGCGAGATGGCGACCGGGCCCAGCGTCTTGACCGGCGTGGGCGACTGGCAGGAGGAGGCGCGGAAGGAGGTGAAGTCGTGCTCGCCGACCAGGTGCTGCGCGGCCGCCCGCATCGCGTCCGCGTCCAGGGGCCGGAACACCCAGCCGACGCGCCCGGCCTCCACGCTCGGCCGCACGGGCGACTCGAGCAGCACGTAGGCATAGCGGCGCGCCCTGGCGCTGTTGCGTGCATGGAAGGCACCGGGCACGGGCCTGGCCCATTGCACGGCGATGTCGGCCGGCAGGAAGGTGTTGGTGCCGCGCACCCAGGAGAAGTCTTCGCGCTGCAGGTCGGTGTCGAAATGGACCACCTGCATGAGGCCGTGCACCCCGGCATCGGTGCGGCCGGCGCACACCGTGCCGACGGGGACGGTGGCGAAGCGGGCGAGGGCGCCTTCGAGCTGGTCCTGCACGGTGCGCCCGGACGGCTGGCTCTGCCAGCCGTCGTAGGCCTGTCCGTTGTAGCTGATGCCGAGGGCGATCCTCATGGAGGGAGGCTGGTGGTGGGCGGAGCGGACCCCAGCGCTTCGCGAGCGCCGGGGTTCCTGCGTCACCCCAGCGTACGACGGTGCGGCCTCAGCCGATTTCCGCCAGCAGGCGCTGCGCGCGCGACTTCAGGTCGCCCGACGCTTCGGCCAGCACTTCCTCGGCCAGGCTGCGCGCGCCGTCGGCATCGCCGATCGCATTGAATTCCTCGGCGAGCGCGAGCTTGGTGGCCAGCGGGCTGTCCGATTCGCCGGCACCGGCGCTCGCGGGTGCCGCGGCGGGCGGCTGGTCGAGGCTCAGCGCATCGGTGTTCAGGTTCATCGCCGGGGCCGGCCGCGCGGCGGGTGCCGGCGCGGGGGCCGGGGCGTTGCTGCCCGGCAGGTCCAGCGACAGGCCGCCCAGGTCGAACTCCAGCATCTCGCCCTTGGCCGCAGCGGCAGGAGCCGCGGGCGCGGCCTTGGGCGCGGGCGCCACCGGCTCGAAGTTCAGCGCGTTGTCGTCGACGTGGAGGGAGGGCGTCTCCAGCCGCACCGGCTGGGACTGCGGCGCCGCGGCGGGCGGCGCGCTGAAGTCCATCTCCATCGGCGGCAGTTCCAGCGCCGGCGCGGGGGCCGTTGCCACGGGCGCCGGACGCGCCACGGGAGCTTGCGCCGGCGGCGCCGGCGGCTGCAGCGTGTCGGGCTCGTCGCCGAGCGAGAAGTCCAGGTCCAGGTCCAGGTCGCC
>DASWUI010000547.1:0-2225 GCA_036401715.1 Ramlibacter sp.
GCGGAACTGCACGCCCCGCGCGGGATCGTAGCGGTCCAGCGCCTCTAGCAGCCCCAGGGAGGCGTATTGCAGGTAATCGCCAAACTCGATCTCGTCGTGGAAGCGCCGCGAATAATACGAAGCAGCCACCACTTTCGCGTAGTGCATGTGCAGTGCCAGCAGGTCCTGCCGTGCGCCCAGGTCGCCGCCGTCGCGCAGCCGCTTCCAAAGTGCGGCTTCGTCGCGGTCGCTCGTCTCGACGGTGTCCATGGCTTGTCAATGGAACGAGCCCACCAGGGCTTTCAGCACGAGGGCCCACCCGTCGACCAGCACGAACATGAGCACCTTCAGGGGAAGGGAGATGGTGGTCGGCGGCATCATCATCATCCCCAGGGCCATGAGAACACTGGACACGACCAGGTCGATGAGAAGGAACGGCAGGAAGATGACGAAGCCGATCTGGAAGGCGGCGCGCAGCTCCGACAGCATGAATGCCGGGATCAGCTGCACGTTCCCGACTTCCTCGACGCTTTGGGGAATCTTCGCCTTCGACAACTCGATCATGAGCGCGAGATCCTGTTCGCGCGTCTGGCGCAGCATGAATTCGCGCAGCGGCGCCATTCCTTCTCCGTACGCCGCCTCCATGCCCAGCGTGCCGTTCATGAAAGGCTGGAAGGCGTGCTCATTGAGTGACTGCAGCACGGGTGCCATCGTGAACAGCGTGAAGAAAAGGGCCAGGCCGATCAGCACCGGATTGGGCGGTGTCTCCGGCATGCCGATCGCCTGCCGGAGCATGGACAGCACGATGATGATGCGCAGGAAGGAGGTGATGCACACGAGCAGAGCCGGCAGCACCGCCAGCACGCTGAGGCCTAGCACCACGCGGAGGGCCTGTGCCGTGTCGGACGCGGCAGCCCTGCCCGCCGCCGCAGCATCCGGAGCGGCGTGCGTCACCACCGGCCAGCACACCGCCAGTCCGATGACGACCGCGGCGGCAGTGCCGGCGGCGCACTTGCCGATCACGACCCAGCTCCCGGAGGCTCTCCGTTGCGCCGCCTGGCCAACAGGGTGACGTGTTGGGGCGTGCAGCCGACGAGGAGTTCTTCGCCGTTCCACTCCACCGAGTGAAGGCTGGCTTGCGGCGTCAGCGCCTGGCTGCCGAGGCGCGAAACCACCGCGTGGCCGGGACGCAGCTTGCTCCCACTGCCGCTCCGCGTCCGGCTCGCGCGCCTCCAGACGAACCAGGTACCGGCAGCCCCGGTCAAGGCGAGCGCCAGGAGAGACGATCCCCAGGTGCCGGGCTCGGCACCTGTTGCGACCTCGCGGCGCACCGGCAGCTGGGGCGGCAAGGCCGCTGCGCCGACCGACGATGCGGACGGCATCGCGGCCGCCGCTTCCCCGCCGGCGAAGACCGTGCCGTGCACGAGGCAAAGCAGGCCGGCGGCTGCCAGCCACAGGGGAGGAATGGAGCGCGGGACCCGCATGTCAGAGCTTGAGCGGCAGGGGCAGCTCCGTGATCCGCACGGCGAAGGCCCCGTCCACCGCCACCAGCTGTCCGCGAGCGACGACACTTCCCTCGAGCACGAGGTCGACGGGGTGGTCGACGGCGCGATCCAGCACCAGCAACTCGTTCTCCCGTGCAGCCAGGAATTCGCCGACCGTCATTGCTGCCTGGCCCACGCGCACCTGCAGCGATACCTTCAGTGCGTGCAGCGGGTGCGCATCGCGAACGAGGCGTGTTCCGAGTTCGGCGGGCGCGGCCGCCTCCTGCAGCTCGACCGCTTGGGCGCGCAACGCGGCAGCCGGCGGCTGGTTCAGGAAAGATTCCATCATCTGGCTCATCGAATGCCTCTCGTGTCTACGCCACGGCTGGCGCGAGTTCGACCGCCTTGCGCCCGCGGGTGCGGGCCAGGAAGCCGTTGAAGAGCGGAGCACCGTCCGGCAGCGTCACTGCTGCGGGTGCATCGACCCGATGCTGCAACCGCAGCACATCCCCGATCTGGAGGTCCTGCAGGCTGCCGACAGAGAGCTCGCAGCCCTCCAGATGCACTTGCAGATTCAGCGCGATTCCGGCGAGTGCGCGGTCCACGGGGACGCGAGGCGTGGGCGCACTCCACGCGGCTTGGGACGCGCCCGCGTCATCCGCCCACGCAACCAGGATGCGCACCAAGGCGGCACCCAGCAGCACCCGTGCGCCTCCCGGCAGGCTCACGAGGACCGATCCGCTCCAGGGCGATAGATCCGGC
>DASWUI010000548.1:0-3802 GCA_036401715.1 Ramlibacter sp.
GGTAGGCGCACCCGGGCGGGATCGCATTGAGCCGCGGCATCGCGCCGTCGATCTGGTTCAGCCGCTCGCGATCGCTTTCCATGTCGGGGATCGAGGCCATCAGGCCCATGGTGTAAGGGTGGGCCGGCTGGTGGATCACCTCGTGCACCGGCCCGATCTCGGCGATGCGGCCGGCGTACATCACGGCCACGCGGTCGCAGGTCTCGGCGATCACGCCCATGTCGTGCGTGATCAGCATGACGGCCGCGCCGCGGTCCTTGCAGACGCGCTTGAGCAGCTGGATGATCTGCGCCTGGATCGAGACGTCCAGCGCGGTGGTCGGCTCGTCGGCGACGATCAGCTTCGGTTCGGCCGCGAGCGCCAGCGCGATCACCACGCGCTGCCGCATGCCGCCGGAGAACTGGTGCGGATAGTGGTCGATGCGCTCGGCGGCCGCCGGGATGCCGGTGTCCTCCAGCAGGCCGATCGCGCGGCGGCGGGCCTCGTCGGTGCTCACCGGCAGGTGCGCCTGGATGGTCTCGACCAGCTGCCGGCCTATCGTGTAGAGCGGGTTCAGCGAGGTCAGGGGATCCTGGAAGATCGCGCCGATCTTGCGGCCGCGGATGTGGCGCATGCGCTCGAACGGCAGGTTGTCGATGCGCTCGCCTTCCAGCACGACCTGGCCGGACGCGATGCGCCCCGGCGGCTCCAGCAGGCCGATGATGGCCGCGCCCGTCAGCGACTTGCCGGCGCCCGACTCGCCCACCACGCCGAGGATCTCGCCCGGCGCGATGTCGAAGGACACGTGGTCCAGCGCGCGCAGGGTGCCGCGGCGCGTGGGGAACTCGACGACGAGGTCCTGGACTTGGAGGAGGGACATTCGATTGCTCGCTAGCGAAGGCGCGGGTTCAGCGCATCGCGCAGCCAGTCGCCCAGCAGGTTCACCGACAGGGCGATCAGGATCAGCATGAGGCCGGGGAAGACGGTGATCCACCACTCCCCGGAGAACAGGTAGTCGTTGCCGACGCGGATCAGCGTGCCCAGCGAGGGCGAGGTGGGCGGCACGCCCACGCCGAGGAAGGACAGCGTCGCTTCCGTGATGATGGCGGTGGCGACGTGGATGGTGCCGAGCACCAGCACCGGCCCCAGCACGTTGGGCAGCACGTGGCGCCTCATGATGCGCAGCGGAGCCACGCCGGTCACCCGCGCCGCCTGCACGTATTCCTTGTTGCGCTCCACCATCGTGGAGCCGCGCACCGTGCGGGCGTACTGCACCCAGCCGGTGAGCGTGATGGAGACGATCAGCACGCCGAAGGCGACCGTGTCGTGCGCGTTGGGGAACAAGGCGCGGCCGACGCCGGCGATCAGCAGCGCCACCAGGATCGGCGGGAAGCTGAGCATCACGTCGCACAGGCGCATCAGGAAGGCGTCGATCCAGCCGCCGCGGAAGCCCGCCAGCAGGCCCAGCCCCACGCCGATCAGCATCGACAGCAGGACGGAGACGACGCCGACCACCAGCGAGATCCGCGCGCCGTACATCAGCGTCGAGAGGATGTCGCGCCCCTGGTCGTCGGTGCCCAGCAGGTACTGCGTGCTGCCCTCGGGCAGCCACACCGGCGGCTTGCGCGCGTCGCTCAGGACCAGGGTCGTGAGGTCGAAAGGGTTGTGCGGCGCGACGACGTCGGCGAACACCGCGGCGAACACGCACACGAAGGCGATGGCACCCGCGACGAGCGCCATCGGCGAGGTGCGGAAGCTGTGCCCGACATCGCTGTCGAACCAGCGCAGGATGGCTTGTTTCATCGGGATCGGGGGAGCGCGCGCGCCGCGGTTCGGCGCGCGCGCCCGGACGTCACTTCTTGACCGTGATGAACTTGAAGGGCATGAAATTGTCGGCGAGCTGGACCAGGTCCACCTTCTTGGACACGCCCCAGGCCAGCGACTGCTGGTGCAACGGCAGGTGACCGACGTCGGCGGCATGCACCTCGAAGGCCTCCTTGATCATGGCCGCGCGCTTGCCCTTGTCGGTCTCCGACTGGATGGCCTTGGTGAGCTGGTCCACCTTCGGGTTGCAGTAGGTACCCAGGTTGAACTGGCCCTGGCCCTTGTCGTCGGGGCAGGCCATCAGCGCATTGAGCGCGTTGTGCGCGTCATACGTGCCAGGCGTCCAGCCCAGCAGGTAGAAGCTGGTGTCGCGGCGCAGGATCTTCGGGAAGTAGGTGCCCTTGGTCTCGGCGGCGAGGTTGATCTTCACGCCCACGCGCGACAGGTTGGCGGCCACCGCCTGGCAGATCCGCGCGTCGTTGACGTAGCGGTCGTTGGGGCAGTTCATGGTCACTTCGAAGCCGTTCGGGTAACCGGCATCGGCCAGCAGCTTCTTCGCGCCGTCCGGGTCGTAGGCCAGGCGCTTGTTCAGGCCGGCGTCGAAGCCGTTGATGCCGGGGCCGACCATCAGGGCGGTCGGGCGCGAGGCGCCGCGCATCACCGTCTTCTGGATGCCCTCGATGTCGATGGCCTGGTAGAAGGCCTGGCGCACGCGCTTGTCCTTGAACGGGTTCTTGCCCTTCACGCTGGAGTACAGCAGCTCGTTGCGCGACTGGTCCATGCCCAGGAAGATGGTGCGCAGCTCGGGGCCGACCATCACGCGCGCGTTGGCCGAGGCGTTGACGCGGTCGATGTCCTGCACCGGCACCGGCTCCATCACGTCGACTTCGCCGGACAGCAGGGCGGCCACGCGGGTGGCGTCGTTGCCGATGGGCGTGAACACCACTTCCTGCACGTTGCCGTCGATCCTGCCCCAGTAGTTGCCGTTGCGCACGAAGGTGGTGCGCACGTTGGGCTGGCGCTCGCGCAGGCGGAACGGGCCGGTGCCGTTGGCGCGGAAGGAGGCGGCGTTCTCCACGCCCTTGCGGCGGTCCACCGGGCGCGTGGCCTGGTTGTCCTCCGCCCACTTCTTGCTCATGATGTACACGAGCGAGATGACGTCCGGCAGGATGGGGAACGGCGCCTTGGTCTCGATCTCGACCACGTGGTCGTTGACCTTGCGCACTTCCTTCACGTCGTTGGTGTAGCTCTTCATGTCCGAGCCTTCCACCTGCGTGCGGGCGAAGGAGAACAGCACGTCGTCGGCGGTGAAGGGCTTGCCGTCGTGGAACTGCACGCCGCGGCGCAGCTCGAAGCGCCACACCGTGGGCGAGGTCTGGCGCCACGAGGTCGCCAGCGCCGGGGCGAGCGACAGGTCCTTGTTGCGGCCGACGAGGCCCTCGTACACGTTGCCCGTGACCGACAGCTGCAGCGACTCGTTGAGCGAGTGCGGGTCCATCGACAGCGAATCGCCCTGGTTGGCGATGCGCACGGTCTGCGCCTGGGCGCCGAGCGCGGCGGCGCACAGCACGGCCGCTGCGAGCAGGTGAGTCTTGAAGTGCATGGTCGGAACTCCTTCTGGAAGTGGCTGTCCTGTCGGACCTCTTGTCGCTGGCCGGGTCAGTGGCCGGCCAGCGGCATGGCTTGCTCCACCAGGCTGGCATGCAGCGCCGAGCCCAGCGGGAGGATGTCGTCGTTGAAGTCGTAGCGGCTCATGTGCAGCATGCAGCTGCCCTCGCCGCCCTGCCCGATGCGCATGTACGCACCGGGCTTGGCCTGCAGCATGAAGGAGAAGTCCTCGGCCCCCATGCTCGGGTCCAGGTCGCGCAGGACGTTCTCCGGCCCGACCAGCGACTCGGCCACGTCGGCCGCGAACTGCGTCTCGCGCGGCGTGTTGATGGTGGCGGGATAGATGCGCTCGTAGTGCACCGTCGCGGTGGCGCCGAAGCCCAGGGCCACC
>DASWUI010000549.1:0-2287 GCA_036401715.1 Ramlibacter sp.
CAAGGCCAACAACTTCACCACCGGCCAGATCTACAAGTCGGTGCTGGAGAAGGAACGCCGGGGCGACTACCTGGGCAAGACGGTGCAGGTGATCCCGCACGTGACCAACGAGATCCAGGAATTCGTGCGCCGCGGCGCCGGCGTGGGCACCCCCACCGAGGTGGACGTGGCCATCGTGGAGATCGGCGGCACGGTCGGCGACATCGAGTCGCTGCCCTTCCTGGAGGCGGTGCGCCAGATGGCGCTCAAGCTCGGCCCCAACAACTCCGCCTTCGTGCACCTGACGTACGTGCCGTGGATCCAGGCCGCCGGCGAGCTCAAGACCAAGCCCACGCAGCACACCGTGCAGAAGATGCGCGAGATCGGTATCCAGCCCGACGCCCTGCTGTGCCGCGCCGACCGCAAGATCCCCGAGGACGAGGCCGAGAAGATCAGCCTGTTCACCAACGTGCCGCGCTGGGGCGTGATCTCCATGCCGGACGTGGACACCATCTACAAGGTGCCGCGCGTGCTGCACGAGCAGGGCCTGGACGGCCTGATCTGCGACAAGCTGCGCCTGAACACGCCGCCTGCCAACCTGAAGCGCTGGGACGACCTGGTCTACGAGGTGGAGCATCCGCAGGGCGAAATCAACATCGCCATGGTCGGCAAGTACGTCGACCTGTCGGACAGCTACAAGTCGCTCAACGAGGCGCTGCGCCACGCCGGCCTGAAGAACCACGTGCGGGTGAAGGTCGACTACCTCGACTCCGAGACCCTCACGCCGGAGACGGTCAACCAGCTGCAGAAATTCGATGCGATCCTGGTGCCCGGCGGCTTCGGCAAGCGCGGCATCGAAGGCAAGATCCTGGCCGCGCGCTTCGCCCGCGAGCACAAGGTGCCCTACCTGGGCATCTGCCTGGGCATGCAAGTGGCCACCATCGAATACGCGCGCGATGTCGCCGGCCTGCAGAACGCCAACAGCACCGAATTCGATCCCGAGACGCCGCATCCCGTGATCGCGCTGATCACCGAGTGGCAGGACGCCGACGGCACCATCAAGACGCGCACCGAGAAGTCGGATCTCGGCGGCACCATGCGCCTGGGCGCGCAGAGCTCCGACGTCGCCAAGGGCACGCTGGCGCACCAGATCTACGGCGACGTCGTGACCGAGCGCCACCGCCACCGCTACGAAGCCAACGTGAAGTACCTCGACCAGCTTCGCTCCTCGGGCCTGGTGATCTCCGCGCTGACCCAGCGCGAGCACCTGACCGAGATCGTGGAGCTGCCGCAGGACGTGCACCCCTGGTTCATGGGCGTGCAGTTCCACCCGGAATTCAAGTCCACCCCCTGGGACGGCCACCCGCTGTTCAACTCCTTCATCCACGCCGCCTGCGAGCACCAGGCCGGCGCCCACAAGGGCGCGGGCGGCAAACCCCTCAAGGCAGTCGCCTAATGAAGCTGTGTGGTTTCGAAGCGGGGCTGGACAAGCCCTTCTTCCTCATTTCCGGGCCCTGCGTGGTCGAATCCGAACAGCTGCAGATGGACGTGGCGGGACAGCTCAGGGAGATCACCTCCTCGCTGGGCATCCCCTTCATCTTCAAGAGCAGCTACGACAAGGCCAACCGCTCCTCCGGCACCAGCTTCCGCGGCCCCGGCATGGCGCGCGGCCTGGAGATCCTGGCCAAGGTCAGGCGCGAGCTGAAGGTGCCGATCCTCACCGACGTGCACACCGAAGCGGAGATCCCCGCGGTGGCCGAAGTGGTGGACGTGCTGCAGACGCCCGCCTTCCTGTGCCGCCAGACCGACTTCATCCGCGCCGTGGCCCAGTCCGGCAAGCCGGTGAACATCAAGAAGGGCCAGTTCCTGGCGCCCGGCGACATGAAGAACGTGATCCAGAAGGCGCGCGAGGCGGCCCGCGAGAAGGGCCTGCCCGAGGACAACTTCCTGGCTTGCGAACGCGGCGCCAGCTTCGGCTACAACAACCTGGTGTCGGACATGCGCTCGCTGGCGATCATGCGCGAGACCGGCGCGCCGGTGGTGTTCGACGCCACGCACTCGGTGCAGCTGCCGGGCGGCCAGGGCACCAGCTCCGGCGGCCAGCGCGAACACGTGCCGGTGCTGTCGCGCGCCGCCGTGGCCGTGGGCGTGGCCGGCCTGTTCATGGAAACCCATCCCGATCCCGCCAAGGCCCTCTCCGACGGCCCCAACGCCGTGCCGCTCAAGCGCATGCGCGCCCTGCTGGAGACGCTGGTGGAGCTCGATCGCATCACCAAGAAGAACGGCTTCCTGGAGAACGACTTTGCCT
>DASWUI010000550.1:0-4485 GCA_036401715.1 Ramlibacter sp.
AGTTCGGCCCGTCGACCTATTACCTGTTCAAGATGCTGGCCCGCCTGAAGGGTCTGCGCGGCACCGCGCTGGACCTGTTCGGCCACACGGAAGAGCGCAAGACCGAGCGGGCGCTCATCGAGGAGTACCGGCAGACGGTGATGGAACTCATCGCAGGCCTGAAGCCGGCCAACCACGCCCTGGCGGTGGAGATCGCCGGGCTGCCGGACAAGATCCGCGGCTACGGGCACGTCAAGGCGCGCAACCTGGCGGCCGTGCGGCCGCAGTGGCAGCAGCTGATGGAGCAGTGGCGCGGGCACGACGCCGAGCGCCGCGCCGCCTGAGCCTGCGGGTGCCGGCGGCGGCACCCGCGCGGAGTCCTTACAATCGTCCTTCCTTCCGCGGCGCGCGGACAGCTGCGTGCTGGCCGCCGCCCGGGCGTTCCTTTCCCCTGACGGGTTTCGACCTGGAGTCACCGTGTTCATTTCTTCCGCCTTCGCCCAAGCGGCGCCGGCCGCCGCGGGCGGCGACATGCAGTCCTCCTTCATGAGCCTGCTGCCGCTCGTCCTCATGTTCGTGGTCCTCTACTTCGTGATGATCCGGCCGCAGATGAAGCGGCAGAAGGAACACCGCGCGATGGTGGAGGCGCTCGCCAAGGGCGACGAGGTCGCCACCGCCGGCGGCCTGCTCGGCCGCGTCAGCAAGCTGGGCGACACCTACCTGGGCGTGGAAGTCGCGCCCGGCGTGGAAGTGCAGATCCAGCGCACGGCGGTCGTGCAGGTCCTGCCCAAGGGCTCGATCAAGTAAGCCGTGAACCGTTACCCGCTCTGGAAGTACGCGATCCTGCTGGTCGCGTTCCTCATCGGGGTGCTCTACACCCTGCCCAATTTCTTCGGCGAGGACCCGGCGGTGCAGGTGTCGGCGGCGCGCAGCAGCGTGCGCGTCGATGCCTCCACGCAGGCGCGCATCCAGCAGGCGCTGGCCTCGGCCAACATCAAGCCGCTGTCGATCGCCCAGGACGGCGCCTCGATCAAGGTGCGGCTGGACAGCACCGACGCGCAGCTGAGGGCCAAGGACGCCATCCAGCGAGCGCTTTCGCCGGACCCCAACGACGCTCCCTACGTGGTGGCGCTCAACCTGCTGTCCAAGACGCCGGCGTGGATGCAGTCCATCAACGCGCGGCCCATGTACCTCGGCCTGGACCTGCGCGGCGGCGTGCACTTCATGCTGCAGGTCGACATGCAGGCGGCCCTGACCAAGAAGGCCGAATCGCTGGCGGGTGACCTGCGCACCGTGCTGCGCGAGAAGAACGTGCGCCATGCCGGCATCGAGCGCAACGGGCAGACCGTGCTGTTGCGCTTCCGCGACCCTGCCGCCCTGGCCGCGGCCCGTGGCGTGATCACCGACCAGTTCCCCGACCTGCAGGTGGCCGAGGCCGCCGAGGGCGACACCACGCGGCTCACCGCCACCCTCAAGCCCGAGGCGGCGCGGCTGGTGCAGGAGCAGGCCCTCAAGCAGAACATCGTCACCCTGCAGAACCGGATCAACGAGCTCGGGGTGGCCGAGCCGGTCATCCAGCAGCAGGGCATCGACCGCATCGTGGTGCAGCTGCCCGGCGTGCAGGACACCGCGCGCGCCAAGGAGATCCTGGGGCGCACCGCCACGCTGGAAATGCGCATGGTGGACGAGAGCGCCGAAGGCCGGGCCGCCGAGGCGGGGACCGGCCCGGTCCCGTTCGGGTCCGAGCGCTTCCTGGAGCGCGACGGCCGCGCGGTGATCGTCAAGAAGCAGGTGGTGCTCACCGGCGACAGCCTGACCGACGCCCAGCCCGGCTTCGACAGCCAGACGCAGCAGCCCAAGGTGGACCTGACCGTGGACGCCAAGGGCGGGCGCATCATGCGCGACGTCAGCCGCGAGAACCTGAAGAAGCGCATGGCCATCCTGCTCTTCGAGAAGGGCAAGGGCGAGGTCCTGACGGCGCCGGTGATCCAGGGCGAGCTGGGCAACCGCTTCCAGATTTCCGGCTCCATGAACGTCAACGAGGCCAACGACCTCGCGCTGCTGCTGCGGGCCGGCTCGCTGGCCGCGCCGATGGAGATCATCGAGGAGATGACCATCGGCCCCAGCCTGGGCGCCGAGAACATCGCCAAGGGCTTCAACAGCGTGGCCTGGGGCTTCGCCGCGATCTGCGCCTTCATGGTCGTCTACTACATGCTGTTCGGCGTGTTCTCCAGCCTGGCGCTGGGGGTCAACCTGCTGCTGCTGGTGGCGATCCTGTCGATGCTGCAGGCGACGCTGACGCTGCCCGGCATGGCCGCCATGGCGCTGGCGCTGGGCATGGCCATCGACTCGAACGTCCTGATCAACGAGCGGGTGCGCGAGGAGCTGCGCAGCGGCGCCTCGCCGCAGGCGGCCATCAACACGGGCTACGACCGGGCCTGGGCGACCATCCTGGACTCGAACGTGACGACGCTGATCGCGGGCGTGGCCCTGCTGGCCTTCGGCTCCGGGCCGGTGCGCGGCTTCGCGGTGGTGCACTGCATCGGCATCCTGACCTCGATGTTCTCCGCCGTCTTCTTCTCGCGCGGGCTGGTGAACCTCTGGTACGGCCGCCAGAAGAAGCTGAAGTCGGTTTCGATCGGGACGGTCTGGCGGCCGGAGGCCGATGGCGCTATAACCAAGGCCGAGTAAAAGACTGCTTCAGGGGCGTGTGCGCCCCCAAAAGGACAAGGTAGTGGAGTTTTTCAAGATCCGGCGGGACATCCCGTTCATGAAGAACGCGCTGGTGTTCAACGTGATTTCGCTCGTCACGTTCCTCGCGGCGGTGTTCTTCCTCTTCAGCCGGGGGCTCCACCTGTCGGTGGAGTTCACCGGCGGCACCGTCATGGAGGTGAGCTACTCGCAGCCCGCCGACGTCGAAAACGTGCGCCGCACGGTCGCCGGCCTGGGCTATTCGGACGTGCAGGTCCAGAACTTCGGCACCGCGCGCGACGTCCTGATCCGGCTGCCGGTGCAAAAGGGCGTCAGTTCGGCGCAACAGAGCGATCGCACGTTCGCCGCACTGAAGGCGGCCGACGCGGGCGTGTCCCTGCGCCGGGTGGAGTTCGTCGGGCCGCAGGTGGGCGAGGAGCTCGTGTCCAACGGCCTGAAGGCGCTGGCCATGGTGGTGGCCGGCATCATGATTTACCTGGCCATGCGCTTCGAGTGGAAGTTCGCGGTGGCCGCGATCATCGCCAACCTGCACGACGTGATCATCATCCTGGGCTTCTTCGCCTTCTTCCAGTGGGAGTTCTCGCTGGCGGTGCTGGCGGCGGTGCTGGCGGTGCTGGGCTACTCGGTCAACGAGTCGGTGGTGATCTTCGACCGGATCCGCGAGACCTTCCGGCGCCAGCGCAAGATGAGCACCACGGAGGTGATCGACCACGCCATCACCTCGACGATCAGCCGCACCATCATCACGCACGGCTCGACCCAGATCATGGTGCTGTCGATGCTGCTGTTCGGCGGCGCGACGCTGTACTACTTCGCGCTGGCGCTGACCATCGGCATCCTGTTCGGCATCTATTCCTCGGTGTTCGTCGCCGCGGCCATCGCCATGTGGCTGGGCATCAAGCGGGAAGACCTGGTCAAGGGCGGAGGGACCAAGCGCGAGGGCGACCCCTCGGACCCGAACGCCGGCGCCACCGTGTAGGCAAGGGGCCGCCGCGATGTCCTCGACGCTCACTCCCGCCGCGGCGCCCCTGGCGCGGCAGGCGCGCGAGCGGTTCGTCGCGCACATGCACGGGGTGCTGCCGGAGCTCGCGGAGGCGGTGCGCAACACGCTGACCGAGCAGATGAACGCGGCCAAGAGCAGCCGCGACCTGCAGCAGCGGCGCGACGCGCTGGTGGAGTTCGAGCAGGCGGCGCCCAAGTGGGTGGATGCGGTCGCCCGCGCCTGGCGCCGGGCGGTGATCCCGCCCACGGCGACCGGGCGCGTGCGCCTGGAGCTGGCGACGCTGGAGCTCATAGGCGACGACGTCGTCGAGAACAAGATCCTCTCCTCGCGCCTGGCGATGGCGGTTCAGGAGAAGGCGGTCTGGGACCTCAACGACCTCAAGCTGCGCATCACCCACCTGGAAGGCGGCGAGGAACTGGGGACCGAAGACGTGCTGCGGCCCGAGGCCCTGGCGCAGATCCTGGTGGAGCAGTGGTCGGCGGTGAAGCTGCCGCGCGAGACCTGGGTCGCCGCCAAGGACATCATCCAGCAGTACATCGTCCCGCGGGCACTGGAGGGTTACCAGCAGGCCAACGAATTCCTGGTCGAAAGCGGCGTGCTGCCGCACATCGACCTGCGCGCGCGCGTCAAGCGCCCGCCGCAGCCCGCACACGGCCAGCCGCAGCAGGCGGGACCTGAAGGCGGGGCGGGCGGCGGCCCCGGTGGCGGAGCCTCCGGCGGCGGTGGCGCCGGGGGTGGTGGTGGCGCGGGTGCGAGCCCAGGCCAGGGTGCGGGCGGCGGCGCAGCCGGCG
>DASWUI010000551.1:0-2904 GCA_036401715.1 Ramlibacter sp.
GGCTTGCCGGCGGTGGGCAGCAGCGATGCGTCCCGGCCGACGGGCTCCAGTTCGCCCTTCGTGCGCGGCCCGCCGAAGGCCGCCTGGGCGGCCGCGTACAGCGAGTTCAGCGGGTTCAGCATGAAGCGCAGTTCCTTGTGGTTGCGCATGGTGGACGCCAGCGGCTGGAAGCTGGCGAGCAGCAGGCCGGCGAGCACCGCCACGGCGAGCGCGGCGCCGCCCGCGTTGCGCAGGGCCTGCTGCTTCCAGGGCCGGTGGCGCACGCCGGTCTTCCAGACCATCCAGGACGGCACCACGGCGCCGCCCAGGACGGCGAGGGCCAGCTGCGGCGTGAGCAGCCCCCGTGCTTCGCGCCAGTCGGTCTGCAGCGTGTTGGCCGCCATGGTGCTGTCGATGACGACGTGGTAGCTCCACATGAAGTGGGCGCCGAAGGCGGAGGCGAACAGCAGCAGGAGGATGGCCGGCTTCAGCAAGGGACGCCAGGCCAGCAGGCTCAGCAGTCCGTAGAGCGCCGCTGCCAGCACGCCCGCCAGGGTGAACGCCAGCAGCCAGCCGCCGTGCGCCTGCAGCAGGCCCAACCGCTGCAGTTCGCGCCACAGCGGCGCGTTGCCTGCCGTGGCCATCCAGAGGCTGGCGCCGGCGACGACGAAGGCGGCGGGGAGCCGCCGCGGCTCGCGCATCTCCACGGTTCAGGCTCCTTCTTCGCGCACGGCCCGGGGCCAGGAGGTGTGCACGGCCCAGGCGACCGTCCAGCACACCACGGCGCTCCAGAGCGTGTGGCTCATGAAATGGGCGCCGCGCCATTGCTGGGCCAGCCCGAAGACCAGGCCGGCCGCCGCCGCCCCCGTCAGCCAGAGGCGCGCCTGGCGCTGGCTGTGCCCGCGAAACGCGAAGTAGCCGCCCAGGAAGCTGAAGCCGGAAGACGCATGCCCGGCGGGGAAGCAGTGGCCCACGCCGCCGTCGGGCCGCAGGCTCCAGTGGGACGCATAGGGCACGATCCCGCCGAACTCGCTCAACTCCCACGGGCAGCTGGTGCCGCTGCTGACCTTGAGGAGCGAGACGGCCAGCGCGCCGAGCAGCGCCGAGACCGCGAAACGCAGGCGTGTGCCCAGCGTGATGCGGGCGAACGGCCCGCGCGGCCACCAGACCGCCAGGCACAGCGCAAAAGCGAGCAGCCAGGCCGCGCGCCGGCCGCCTTCGTGCAGCACCCCGGACAGCAGCCAGTGGTCCCGCCAGGGAAAGCCGTTCGCGGAGCCGGCCAGGTGGGCCAGCGGCAGGTCGAGGCCGCTCGCGTCCCAGGCGAGCGCGAGCGCAAACAGGGCGAGCGTCACCCACCCTGCTTCGGTCAATCCGGTCCTCGCGGCTCTTTGCATGGGGACGGATGTTCGCGTGCGGTGCTTAAGTCATCCTTAACGGCACAATCCGGTCATGCGTGTGCTCGTGGTGGAAGACGACAAGGGAATCGCCGAGGGGCTGGCGGCGCACCTCGCGCGCTCGGGGAATGCGGTGGACTGCACGCCCGGGATGGGGACCGCCTGGGCGGCCCTCTGCGCGGAGGCCTACGACGTGGTCCTGCTCGACCTGGGGCTGGCCGACGGCGACGGCACCGAGCTGCTGCGCCGCCTGCGGCAGGCACCCGCGGGCAAGCTGCCGGACCCGGCGACGCCCGTGCTGATCATGACCGCCCGCGACCACGTCTCCGCGCGCATCGAGGGACTGGACCTCGGCGCTGACGACTACCTCACCAAGCCCTTCGACCCGGACGAACTGGCCGCGCGCATGCGCGCGCTCACGCGGCGCATGGCTGGGCGCGCGCAGCCGACCATCCGCTACGGCGAGCTGGAAATCGATCCGGCCGCCCGCACCGTGCGCCGCGCGGGCCAGCCCGTGGAGCTCTCCTCGCGCGAGTTCTCCGTGCTGCTGGCGCTGATGGAGGCGCGCCCGCACGTGCTCTCCCGCGCCCAGATCGAGACCAAGCTCTACAACTTCGACAGCGCGCTGGAAAGCAACGCCATCGAAGTGCACGTGCACCGCCTGCGGCGCAAGCTCGGGGACACGCTGGTGCGCACCGTCCGGGGCGTCGGCTACTACGTTCCCGCGGAACCGGGCGCATGAACGCCGCCCGCGCGCCCTCGCTCACGCGCCACCTGCTGGCCTGGGCGCTGGCTGCGCTGACCATCGTGTGGGGCACCTTCATCGTCTTCGGCTACATGACGGGCGAGCACGAGGCCGACGAACTGACCGACGGGCACCTGGCGAGCGTCAGTTCGCTGCTGCTGCCGCTGGCCGCCGGCGGCCTGCAGACTGCCGACGGCCGGCCGGTGATCGTCGCCGGCAAGGAGCTCAAGGCGCACGATTACCAGCGCTCGCTGACCGTGGTGGTGTGGGACGCGCGGGGACGCATGATCTCGCGCACCGGCGACGCGCCCACGCCGCCCTTCACCGCCGACGAGGGCTTCGCGACGCTGCGCCTGGGCGAGCCGCCCGAGCCCTGGCGCGCGTTCTCGCGCTGGGACCGCGACCACGGCAGCAAGATCATGGTGCTGCTGTCGCAGGCGGAACGCGACGGGCTGGCGCGGGACATCGCCGGACAGGTGATCGAGCCGGGGCTCTGGCTGCTGCCCGTGGTGGCGCTGGTGCTCGGGCTGGCGATCCACCGCGGCCTGCGGCCCCTGCGCGAGCTGGCGGCGGAAGTCCATGCGCTGGACACGCAGAAGGCGCAGAAGGTCGAGGCGCCCGTGCGTTTCCAGGAGCTGGCCGCCAACGTGGACGCCATCAACCGGCTGGTGGACCGCTACAACGCGGCGCTGAACCGCGAACGCGCCCTGGCCAACGAGTTCGCGCACGAACTGCGCACGCCCCTGGCTTCGATCGCGCTGCAGGCACGCGGCATCCAGGATGCGC
>DASWUI010000552.1:0-1691 GCA_036401715.1 Ramlibacter sp.
ATGGACACCGTCTCGCCGGCGCGCAGCAGCGGCCGGTCGAGGATGGCGTGGTAGCGGCGGTCCGGCTGCGGCTCGCTGCTGGTCATCACGTTGAAGCGCCAGGGTTCGATGCCGCGGTGCCAGTCGCTGAAGGTGAAGGCCAGGTCTTCCACGCCCTTCGCGTCCTTCGCCCGCGCGCTGACGAAGTAGGCGGAGCGGTGCGATTCCTCGCCCGCGCAGCGCGGCGGCCGCACGCTCAGCCCCTGCAGCGGCGCGATGCCCTGGGCATCGGTGACGCCCGCGGCCAGCTCCTTGCCGCTGCAGTCGGAGACGCGCACCGCCGCGCCCGCCACCGGCTGCCCCTTGTCGAGCGTGGTCACCCAGGCCAGCGCGTTCTCGCGCCCCAGCTTGAAATGCACGGCCAGGTTGGTCACCAGCGCGGATGTGCGGACGTACATGGTGCGCTGCGCGCCATGCCGCGCGTCCAGCAGCGACTGCCCCAGCACCGGCGAGGCGATCTCCACCACGTGGAAGCCAGGAGTGAGCGGGATGCCGACCACCTCGAAGGGGCGCGGGTCGTTGCCGGCCGGGCGCGGCAGGTCCAGGTTGCGCACGCCGGGCTGGCCGGCCAGCAGCGACAGCATGCGGGACTGCACGCGGTGCTTGTCGCGGTCGTCCAGCGGCGGCGGCAGCGGATGGCGCACCTCGCGCCGGGCGTCTTCGCGCGGCACCGTGAATTCCTCGTAGCGCGCGACCTTGAGCAGCCAGTGCAGGATCTCGGCATCGCTGCGCGGCGAGAGCTCGCCCACCCGTGCCGGCGCCAGCGCCTGCGTGCGCAGCGCCGCTTCCACGTTGCGCAGCGTCACCGGCAGCAGCGGGCCGCTGTCGGGCTCGGCAAAGCGCTCGACGATGCCGAAGGGCGCCGCCGCGAACTTGGCCAGCGGCGGCATGGGGCCGGTGGCCACCTGCAGCGGGAAGCTGTCGGCATTGCGCAGCGCGCGGCCCGAGGCGTCCTTGAAGTCGCGCGGCAGCTCCAGCGTGAACTGGGTGCGCTCGGGGAACAGGGGCTTGAAGCTGACGCCGTTGACCACGCCGTCGGCGTCGCCTTCGCGCGGCTCGAACTGCGGCTCCAGTACCAGCTTGCCCGCCTTCAGCCGGATCTGCGCGGCCAGCTTGCGCGCGACTGGTGCGTTGAACGACAGCGCCATCGGCCGGATCGGCAGGCAGGCGGACTGCGCGTTCTCGCGCTCGCAGGTGAAGGAGGCGGCGAAGGGCTCGCGCACGCGGAAGGCGAAGCGCTTCTCGATGGCGTTGGGCACGCCGCTGGGCGTCGCCACGCCCCGGCCGTAGATCAATTCGATGCGCGCATCCGGAGGCAGCCGGCGGTTGCAGGCCAGCGTGAGGTAGCGCAAGGGCTCCTTCGCGGCGTCCTTGTCCAGGTGCAGCGCCTTCAGCAGTGCTTCACGCTCGGCGGGGGACAGCAGCCGCACCGGCACGCGTTCGCCCAATCCTTCCACGCTGCATCCCACGAAGCGCTGGACGCTCTGCGCGGTGGCCGGGCCGTTCAGCCGCAGCACGAAGAACTGCTCCTCGTCGATGCGGCCGCCGCGCGGGCGGATCTCCTGCACGAAGGGGCCGCCGGTGTTGAAGCGCCAGCTGCCGGAGGGCAGGGCGGCGCCTTGCGCCGAGCGGAAGGCAGTGCGTGCCTGCAC
>DASWUI010000553.1:0-2821 GCA_036401715.1 Ramlibacter sp.
CACGCCCAGCACGATGTAGACGCAGACCACCGCCGCCAGGATCAGCCACAGCTGGTTGCTCAGCGACGACTCGTAGGCACCGGCGGCGCCCAGGAAGGTGACGCTCACCGTCGCCGGCAGCTGCATCCCGTCCAGCACGCCGCGGATCGTGTCGACGGCGCTGCCCAGCGCGACGCCGGGCGCGGTGTCGAAGCCGATGGTGGCCGCCGGGTACTGCGCCACGTGCGTGACCTGCAGCGGCGCGCGCCGTTCCGTGATGCGCGCCACCGCCGACAGCGGCGTCGGCTCCCCCGAGCTGCTGCGCAGCTGGATCGAGTGCAGCGCGTTGGCCTGCGCCTGGGCTTCCGGCCGCGCCTCCAGCACCACCCGGTACTGGTTGGTCTCGGTGAAGATGGTCGAGACGATGCGCTGGCCGAAGGCGCTGTAGAGCGCCTCGTTGATGGTCGCCGTGCTGATGCCCAGGCGGGCGGCCGTGTCGCGGTCCACGTCCACGTACATCGCCGCGCCGGCGGCGCCCGCATCGGTGGTGACGTTGGCCAGCCGCCGCTCCTGCCGCAGGCGCTCGACGATGCGCAGCGACCAGTCGTTGACGGTCGCGGTGTCGGCGCCCTCGATCGCGACGCGGTACTGCGTGGGCCCCGTTTCGGACTCGATCGTGAGGTCCTGCACCGGCTGCAGGTACAGCTGCACGCCCGGCACGCGCTGGCCGCGGTCGCGCAGCCGGTCCATCACGTCCTGCAGCCCCCCGCGCGAGGACTTCAGGTTCACCAGCATGCGACCGGTGTGCAGCATGGTGTTGTTGGCCGCGTCCACCCCGACGAAGCTGGCGATGGACTGCACGGCCGGATCCGCCAGCATGCGCCCGGCGACGTCCTGCTGCAGCTCCGCCATGCGCGCGTAGGAGATCGACTGCGCCGCCTCCACCCGCACCTGCAGCTGCCCGGTGTTCTGGGTCGGGAACAGGCCCTTGGGGATGGCGATGTACAGCAGCACGGTGAACACGAGGGTGGCCAGCGCCACCAGCAGCGTGAGCTTCTGGCGCGCCAGCACCCAGGTGAGCGCGTGGTCGTAGCGCCGGATCACGCGGTCGAAGCCGCGCTGCATCTTCCCCCCCCAGCCGGTCTCGGGCGCCGTGTGGGCCTTCAGCCAGCGCGCCGACATCATGGGCACCAGCGTGAGCGACACCACCATCGAGATGAGGATCGTGATGGACAGGGTCACCGCGAACTCCCGGAACAGCCGGCCGATCACGTCGCCCATGAACAGCAGCGGGATCAGCACCGCGATCAGCGACACCGTCAGCGAGATGATGGTGAAGCCGATCTCGGTGGCGCCCTTCAGCGCGGCCTGCATCGGCGGGTCGCCGTCCTCGACGTGCCGGGCGATGTTCTCGATCATCACGATGGCGTCGTCCACCACGAAGCCGGTGGCGATGGTCAGCGCCATCAGCGACAGGTTGTTCAGGCTGTAGCCCAGCAGGTACATCGCGCCGCAGGTGCCGATCAGGGAAATCGGCACCGCCAGGCTGGCGATCAGCGTGGCGCGCGGGCTGTGCAGGAAGGCGAAGATGACCAGCACCACCAGCACCACGGCCAGCAGCAGTTCGATCTGCACGTGCCGCACCGAGGCGCGGATGCCGGTGGTGCGGTCGGCCAGCACCTCCACCTGGATGGATTCCGGCAGGCCGGCGGTGAGCTCGGGCAGGCGCTGCTTGATCGCATCGACCGTGGCGATCACGTTGGCGCCGGGCTGGCGCTGCACGTTGAGGATGATGGCCGGCTGCAGCCCGGCCCACGCCCCCAGCTTCACGTTCTCCGCGCTTTCGACGACCGAGGCGACGTCCTTCAGCCGGATCGGCGCGCCGGCGCGGAAGCTCACGATCAGCTCGCTGTAGTCCTCGGCGGTCAGCAGCTGGTCGTTGGAGTTGATCGTGTACGCACGCGTCGGCCCGTCGATGCTGCCCTTGGCGGCGTTGGCGTTGGCCGAGGCGATGGTCGTGCGGACGTTGTCGAGCGTGAGGCCCAGCGAGGCGAGCGCGCGGTTGTCCGCCTGGATGCGCACCGCCGGGCGCTGGCCGCCGGAGAGCGTGACCAGCCCGACCCCGCCGACCTGGCTGATCTTCAGCGCCAGCCGGGTGTCCGCGATGTTGCGCACCTCCGTCAGCGGGAGCGAGGGCGAGGTGAGCGCCAGCGTGAGCACCGGCGCATCGGCCGGGTTCACCTTGGCGTAGACGGGTGGCGCCGGCAGGTCGGCGGGCAGCAGCGAGCCGCCGGCATTGATCGCCGCCTGCACCTGCTGTTCGGCGACGTCCAGCGCCAGCCCCAGCCCGAACTGCAGCGTGACGATGGACACCCCGGCGGCGCTGGTCGAACTCATGCGGGTGAGCCCGGGCATCTGCCCGAACTGGCGCTCCAGCGGCGCGGTGACGGTCTGTGCCATCACCTCGGGGCTGGCACCCGGGTACAGCGTCTGCACCTGGATGGTCGGATAGTCCACCTGCGGCAGCGCCGACAGCGGCAGGAACTTCAGTCCCACCAGGCCGGCCAGCACGATGGCCACCATCAGCAGCGAGGTGGCGACCGGCCGCAGGATGAAGGGGCGCGACGGGCTCATTGCGGCTGCGCTGCGGCGCCCGCCTCCCGCGCGGCGCGGCGCTGCCGGCGGCGCTCCGCGCGTTCCTCGGGCGTGAGCTTCTCCAGTTCGGCCGCGCGGGCGGCACGCTGTTCGGGCGTGAGGTTCTGCCAGCGGCCGGGGCGGGCCGGGTCGCCGCCGGTTCCCGCCGCGGCGTTCTGGCCGTTGGCGGCGGGGGCGCCCATCATGG
>DASWUI010000554.1:0-6216 GCA_036401715.1 Ramlibacter sp.
GCGGAACTCGACCCTGCCCGCCAGGTTCAACGCGATCAGCGTGAACAGCGCGGCCAGCGTGGCCACCACCGCCGGCGACTGCAGCTGGAAGCCCCAGCCGAGCTGCTCGCCGGCGGCGCGCAGCGCGAGCATCAGGCCGCCGAGCGCGGCAAAGGAAGTGACGACGCCGGCGGTGTAGGCAAGCCCGCTGATGCGGTGGCCGCGCCGGTCATCCGCGTGCCTGGTGAAACCCACGACCTTGATCGCGAGCACCGGGAACACGCAGGGCATCAGGTTCAGGATCATCCCGCCGAGCAGCGCGCCCAGCAGCGCCGCCAGCAAGGTGGTGGAAGGCGTGGAGGCGGGCGCGGCGGCGGCATTGCGCAAGGCTTCCTGCAGCGCGGGCGAGACGGTGGCGACCGGGGCGGCCGCCGCCGGCCAGGGGCCGGTGATCCTGGCCTCGCTGCGCCAGCCCTGGCCACCGGCGGTGACCACCAAGGGCATCACTTCCGGCTGCAGCGTGCGGTGCGGCGACAGGGGCACGCTGGCCGTCCAGACGTCGCCCTTCCAGGCCTGGGTCCAGCGGCCGGCCGGCTCGATCACTTCCCCGGTTTCGGGGAAGAATTCCAGGTTCTTCCCCACCACCGAGGTGGGGAGCCCCTGGACGCTGACCTGCAGCGTCTGGCCTTCGACCTTCACTTCGGCCGGCTTCTTCAGCGGCCTGGGCTGCTGCTCCCAGGCGGCCTGGAAGGCGGCGCCGTGCATGGCGGTGGTGCTGCGCGCCGGCAGCTTCAGCACGAAGCTGCCGTCTTCCGGGATGCATTCGCGCTTGCAGACCAGCCAGGAGGCCTTGAGCTTGATCTCCGCGTCCCCGAAGACCGAAGGCTTGAAGGCCGGCGTGACCGTCAGCGGCACCGGCAGCAGCACGGTGTCTTCGTAGCCGTAGTTCGCCAGCGGCCCGACCGGGATCTTCTTCGGCAGCGGCCAGGCGATCTCGCCGGCCTCGATGCCGGGCGGCAGCTGCCACTCCAGTGTGGTGGGCAGGCCGGAGTCGCCGGGGTTCTTCCAATAGGTATGCCACTCGGGCTGGTGGGTGATCTGCAGGCCCACCCAGACCGGCTTGCCCGGCACCAGCCCTTCGGGCGCATGGGCGACCAGCTCGGCGCGTACGCGTTCGCTGGTGACGACGGCGGTCTGTGCCTGCGCCGATGCGGCGGGCAGGAAGGATGCCGCGAAGGCGGCGACGGCAAGCAGGTGCGCGAATCTCATGGCCTGGAATGTGGAGCTCAGCGGGCGTGGCGAAGTTCCGCCTTTCAGGAAAAGCCCAGCACCACCCGTCGCGTGGTGGCGCTCTTCTTCTCGATCCTGGTAACCACGACACCCCCGATTTCGGAGGTGCTTGCAACATGCGTGCCGCCGCAGGGCTGGAAGTCCACCAGGCGCTCGCCGCCGATGCGGATGGTGCGGATGCGGCCGGTGCCGCGGGGCGGCTGGACCGACATGCTCTTGACCAGCGCCGGGTTGGCGTCCAGCTCCTCGTCCGTGATCGACCCGACTTCGACGGCGTGCGCCGCCGCCACCAGCCGCGCGATGCCTTCGGTCAGGGCGTCCTTGTCCAGCGGATCCGTCATGTTGAAGTCCAGCCGCGCGTACTCGGGCGTGATGGAGCAGCCGTTGACCAGCTGCGGCACCAGGTGGCACAGCAGGTGGGTGGTGGTGTGGAAGCGCATCAGCTTGTGGCGCCGGTCCCAGTCGATGCGCGCGACGACCGGGTCGCCGGGCTGCAGGCGGGCCAGCAGCGGCTCCTGCCCGGGCGCCGGCACGTGGGCGATGCCCGGGGCCGGCTTGCCTTCCGCGTCCTTGCACTTGCGGGTGTCCGCCACCTGCAGCGTGCCGCCGTCGGCCAGCACCAGCACGCCGGCATCGCCGGCCTGGCCGCCGCCCAGCGGATAGAACACGGTTCGGTCGAGGACGATGCCCTGCTCGCCGACGGCGGTCACGGTGGCGGGCGTCTCGCGGAGATAGGCGTCCTGGCGGAACAGCTCTTGCGTCATGCCCCGGATTGTCCTGCTTTCGCGGACCGGGGCTGGCGGCGGGGGGATTGCGCGCTGGCGCGGTCGGGTCAGGCCAGCAGGCGCGACACGCTGGAGGCGTTGGCCAGCACCATGGCGGTGATGGAGGGCCCGCGGGTGCAACCGTCCAGAGCCGCGGCAACGGTGATCAGCAGGGACGGCCAGAAGGCACGGTTCCAGCTTTCCCGCCAGGTGGCGTCAGCGATGTGGTGCAGCGTTTCCATGGAGACATGGTCGCTGTCCCGGCGCGTCGTGTGATTCGGCGGATTTCGCCACTGCGGCGGCGCATGCAGGCTGCGCGGCGGTCAGCGGCCATCCGCGCCGGACGGCCACGTGGCCTACGCATGTCGGTCAGGGGCGAACGGGCAGGGGCAGGGCCGTCTTGTAGCGGACCTGCTTGAGCGCGAAGCTGGAGCGGATCTTCTCGATCCCGGGGATGGGCGTGAGCTGCTCCAGGATGAAGCGCTCCAGCGCCGCGATGTCCGGCACCGCCACCCGGATCAGGTAGTCGCTGTCGCCCGTCATCAGGTAGCACTCCATCACCTGGTCGTGCTCCGCGATCCGGCGCTCGAATTCCGCCAGCGCCTCCTTGGACTGCGATTTCAGGCTGATGTTGATGAAGACGTTGAGGCCCAGCCCCAGCAGCTTGGCGTTGGCGAGCGCCACGTAACGCTCGATCACGCCGGCGCCCTCCATCGCCTTGACCCGCGCCAGGCAGGGTGAAGGCGACAGGTGCACCCGCCGCGCCAGTTCCACGTTGGTCAGGGAGCCGTCCTCCTGCAGTTCGGCCAGGATGCGCAGGTCGATGGTGTCCAGTTGCATGGAATGCCGGGAAGCGGAAGCTCTGCAGCATTCTATGCGGCGGCTGTGCGGTTCCGGCCCACATTCGGTAGCCCGTGCCGGGCCGGAGCGCCTACAGTGGCAGCATGGCCGATGACAGCATCACCCGTTACCTCGCCGACCACACCGGCGATATCGACCCCGCCGAAACGGCGGAATGGCGCGAGGCCTTCCAGGCGCTGGTCGCCGCCCATGGGCCGGCGCGCGCGCGCTTCGTGCTGGACCAGCTGGCGGTGCTGGGCCGGCATCCCAACGTGGGCTGGTCGCCCGAGCTGGTCACGCCTTACGTGAACACCATTCCCGTGGAGCGCCAGCCGGTGTTCCCGGGCGACCTGGCCATCGAGGAGAAGCTCGCGTCCATCATGCGGTGGAATGCGCTGGCGATGGTCGCGCGCGCCAACACCGCCTATGGCGAGCTCGGCGGCCACATCGCCAGCTATGCCAGCGCGGCCGACCTGTTCGAGGCCGGCTTCCACCATTTCTTCCGCGCCCGCAACGAGCGGCAGGGCGGCGACCTGGTCTTCTTCCAGCCGCACAGCGCCCCGGGCGTGTACGCGCGCGCCTTCCTGGAAGGGCGCCTGGGCGAGCAGGACCTGGCGCACTACCGCCAGGAGATCACCGCGCCGGCCCAGGGTGCGCGCGGGCTCTCCAGTTATCCGCATCCCTGGCTGATGCCGGACTTCTGGCAGTTCCCGACCGGCTCCATGGGCATCGGCCCGATCAGCTCGATCTACCACGCGCGCTTCATGCGCTACCTCACGCACCGGCAGTTGCTGGACTGCACCGGCCGCAAGGTCTGGGGCGTGTTCGGCGACGGCGAGATGGACGAGCCCGAGAGCATGAGCGCGCTGACGCTGGCCTCGCGCGAGAAGCTGGACAACCTGGTGTGGGTGGTGAACTGCAACCTGCAGCGGCTGGACGGCCCGGTGCGCGGCAACGGCCGCATCGTCGATGAGCTGGAGAAGCTGTTCCGCGGCGCCGGCTGGAACGTGATCAAGCTGCTGTGGGGCAGCGACTGGGACGGGCTGTTCGCGCGCGACACCACCGGCGCGCTGGTGCGCGCCTTCGCGCACACGGTCGACGGCCAGATGCAGACCTTCGCCGCCAAGGACGGCCGCTTCAACCGCGACAACTTTTTCGGCCAGGACGAGGAACTGGCGCGCCTGGCGCAGGGCATGACGGACGAACAGATCGACCGCCTCAAGCGCGGCGGCCACGACCTGGTGAAGGTGCATGCGGCCTACGACGCGGCCGCGAAGCACCGCGGCCAGCCGACGGTGATCCTGGCGCACACCAAGAAGGGCTACGGCATGGGCACGGCCGGCCAGGGCCGCATGACCACGCACAGCCAGAAGAAGCTGGACGACGCGGCCCTGCTGGAATTCCGCAACCGCTTCAACCTGCCGCTGTCGGACGAACAGGCGACCCAGCTGGCCTTCTACAAGCCGGCGGAACACAGTCCGGAGATGCGCTACCTGCACGAGCGGCGGCAGGCGCTGGGCGGCTACCTTCCCAGGCGCGAGACCGCGTGCGCGCAGGTGCCGGTGCCGGAGGTGGCGGGCTACGCGCAGTTCGCGCTGAACGCCGCCGGCAAGGAGATGTCCACGACCATGGCCTTCGTGCGGCTGCTCGGCGCGCTGCTGAAGGACCCGCAGCTGGGGCCGCGCATCGTGCCCATCGTCGCCGACGAGGCGCGCACCTTCGGCATGGCCAACCTGTTCAAGCAGGTCGGCATCTATTCCAGCGCGGGGCAGAGTTACGAGCCGGAGGACATCGGGTCGGTGCTCTCGTACCGCGAAGCGCTGGACGGGCAGATCCTGGAGGAGGGCATCAGCGAGGCGGGGGCGATCGCGAGCTGGACCGCCGCGGCCACCAGCTACAGCGTGCACGGCTACGCGATGCTGCCCTTCTACATCTACTACTCGATGTTCGGCTTCCAGCGGGTGGGCGACGCGATCTGGGCCGCGGCCGACCAGCGCGCCCGCGGCTTCCTGCTCGGCGCCACCTCCGGGCGTACCACCCTGGGCGGCGAGGGCCTGCAGCACCAGGACGGCACCAGCCACCTGGTGGCCGCCACCATCCCGAACTGCAAGGCGTACGACCCGGCCTTCGCGGGCGAGATGGCGGTGATCGTGGACCAGGGCATGCGCGAGATGCTGGTCGAGCAGCGCGACGTCTTCTACTACGTCACGCTGATGAACGAGAACTACGCGCAGCCGGACCTGCCGGCGCCGGCGCGCGAAGGCGTGATCCGTGGCTGCTACCGGTTCGCGCGCTACGGCGACCAGACGGCGCGCCAGCGGGTGACGCTGCTCGGCTCGGGCGCCATCCTGACCGAGGTGGTGAAGGCGGCGCAGCAGCTCGCCGCCGACGGCATTCCCGCCGACGTCTACAGCGTCACCAGCTGGAGCGAGCTGGCGCGCGATGGCGCGGCCTGCGAGCAGCTCGCGCTGCGCGGGGAGCCGGCGGACACGCCTTACGTCACGCAGCAGCTGGCCGGCAGCGGCCCGGTGATCGCCGCGAGCGACTACGTGCGGGCGGTGCCGGAGAGCATCCGCGCCTACGTGCCGACGGGCCGCCGCTACGTGACGCTGGGCACCGACGGATTCGGCCGCAGCGACACGCGGGCGGCGCTGCGGGCGTACTTCGGCGTGGATGCGGCGAGCATCGTGGAGGCGGCACACCAGGCGCTGGCGTGAGCGACACCGGGACGCACTACCATCCCCCCATGGCACTCCCCTCCCGCTTCTGGGCCGACCTCGCCACCACCGACTTCGCCACGCTGGACCCAGCGGCCACGGTCGCCGTGCTCCCGCTCGGCGCCACCGAGCAGCACGGCCCGCACCTGCCGCTCGCGGTGGACCAGTGCCTGGTCGACGGCATCGTGGCGCAGGCGCTGCCGCAGCTCCCGGCGGACCTGCCGGTGCTGGTGCTGCCCACCCAGCAGGTTGGCTACAGCCCCGAGCACGCCGATTTCGCGGGAACGCTCACGCTTCCCGTGGAGACCGTGATGGCCACCTGGGTCGCGTTGGGGGAAGGCGTGGCCCGTGCCGGCGTGCGCAAGCTGCTGCTGTTCAACGGCCACGGCGGCCAGGCGAGCCTGCTGGACATCGTCGCCCGCGAACTGCGCATGCGCTGCCAGCTGATCGTCTATGGCTGCAGCTGGTGGAACCTGCCGCTGGGCGACGCGGTCACCGGCCTGTTTCCGGCCGACGAGCACCGTTTCGGCGTGCACGGTGGCGACATGGAGACCTCGCTGATGCTGGCCTTGCGCGGCGCCAGCGTGCGCATGCCGCAAGCCCGGGATTTCGGCTCCAGCTCCCGC
>DASWUI010000555.1:0-4658 GCA_036401715.1 Ramlibacter sp.
TGGAGGCGATGCGGCGGGGGTCGATGCCGACCTCTATGAGCAGAAGCCGAAGAGCCAGACCACGGCGACAGGCACGTCGGCGACCACGGACTCGACGACGTCCACGACCACGGCCCCTGCGCCGGCACCCGTGAGCAGCCCCACGACCACGCCATCGGGGTCCACGACGGTGTCGGACCGCGTTCCCCTGGGCGTGAACCTGGAAGGACTGGAGGACTACGCCCGGCTGCAGCCGTTCGTGGACATGATGCGGACGGCCCGTGCCTGGGGCAGCGCATCCGAGCCCTGGAACGCCACTGTCGCCACGGACGCCCTCGGATGGCCGACGACCGATGCCGGTGTCGTGGTCGCCCTCGTGTCGCAGGACGCGGGTGACTCGCTCAGCACTTACAAGTACCTGCAGCCGGGCACCTACAGCCTGCGCTTCACCGGCAAGGCGACGGTCACGCCGGCCGGCTCCACCGGAGTCAGCGTCGCCAATTACGCCTACGACGCCGCGACGAACCGTTCCCGGGCGGACGTGGTCGTCGGGCCGAACGCCCCCGGGCTGATGCTGAGCTTCCAGAACACCGCCGGCGGCGTGCGGGACGTCTCACTGCGCCGGCCGGGCTATCCGGACAACCAGACCTTCACGAACGAGTTCATGGAAGCGGTGGCGCCGTTCGGCGTGGTCCGCCTGATGGACTTCCTCGCCACGAACGGCAACCCGGTGCGCACCTGGGCGGAGCGCACCACGCCGGCCTCCGGCACCCAGACCGGCCCGAAGGGCGCCGCCTACGAGTACGCGATCGACCTGGCCAATGAGCTGGGCAAGGACATCTGGATCAACATCCCGGTGGGCGCCGACGACGACTTCGTCCGCCAACTGGCCATGCTCCTGAACGCCAGGCTGGCCCCGGGCCGCGCCGTGTACGTCGAGTACAGCAACGAGCTGTGGAACTCGATCTTCGCGCAGACGAAGCAGAACCGCGACGCGGCGATTGCCGAAGCGATCGCGGGCGACACCACCCTGACGAGCGGGACGCAGTGCACGCAGGCGCAGTTCGACGCGATCTCGGGCAACTGCAATCCGTACTGGGCCGGCTACCACCGCATCGGCAAGCGGACGGTGCGGATCTCGCAGATCTTCTCGGAAGTGTTCGGGCCGGGCGCCATGAACACCCGGGCGCGGATCGTGTTCGCCACCCAGTTCGCCAACCCGGCCATTGCCGAGCAGGTGCTCAAGAACATGGCCACCTACCGTGCCCCCCCGGCTTCGGTGATCTACGGCGTGGCCACCGCGCCCTACTTCCTGCTGAGCAAGGCCACGGCCGCGTCGCTGGACGCGACCCAGGACCAGATCCTGACCGAACTGGACACCACCTTGCGCACGACCATCGAGCCCTACTTCGCCGCCGGAGTCAAGCAGAACGGGGTGTTCGTCCGCGGAGCCTACACCGGTGGGAACTACACGGGCGCTTCGCACAAGGCGCTGGCGGACTACTATGGCATCAAGAGCCTGGCCTACGAGGGCGGCCCGGACCTGCTGCAGGACCCGGCCAACAGCGCGACGAAACTCGGCGCCAACCGCGACGCCCGGATGGGCGCCTTGCTGAAGAGCGAAATCGCCCAGTGGATCGGGTGCGGCAACGACCTCTACATGCACTTCACGCTGACGTCGAAGTGGGACAAGTACGGTTACTGGGGCCTCACCAACGATCCGTTGAACCTGGCCACCGCCAAGTACACGGCGGCGCGGGACCTCGCGCAGAGTCCGCGCTCGGCGTACACCACCTGCCGTTGACGCAGTGCTCCGGGGGCGCGCATTCAGCTGCACCTCCGGTAGGCGGCGGCCGGGCGACGCCCGGCCGCCGCCAGCGCCCGGTACTTGGGCGTCTGCAGCTCGCGCGCATCGTTCGTGAGCCCCCAGTACCCGTAGCGTCCCCAGGCGCTGGTCAGGGTGAAATGGACGTACAGGCCATTGCCGCATCCGTACCACTGCTGCAGGAAACGCTCCATCAGCTCCCCCATGCGCTCGTCCATGTTGGCCGCGAATTTCGCGGGCAGGCTCACGTTGGCCTGCCGCAGGTCCGGCCCGCCTTCGTAGGCCAGGCTCCGGATCCCGTGGTAGAGCGCCAGCGCGTTCAGGGAGGGCCGGGTCCAGTCGCCTCCCCCGTAGGGCACCCCCCCGCGGAAGGTGTTCCCCTGGGTCACGCCCGGCGCGAGGAAGGGCAGCACGTCCTGCTCCAGTGAGCGCTGCAGGGAAGCGTGGATCGCGTCCACCTCCAGGTGGGGGGAGCGCGCGAGTTCCTGGTCCAGGTAGAAGTAAGGTGCGGCCGCCACCCCGTAGAGCAGCTCCGCCGGCCTGCCGTGGTGCCGCGCGATGTTCTTCAGGACCTGTTCGGCGATGGCACGGTTGGCGAACTGCGTGGCATACACCACGCGCACCCTCCTGTTGAGGGCCCCGGGACCGAACACCTCCGCGAAGATCCGCGCGATGCGCGCGGTCCTCTTGCCCACCCTGAAGTGCCCCGCCCAGTACGGATTGCAGTCGCCGGTGGCCGCCTTGAACTGCTCGCGCGTGCAGGGTTTCCCGTTCGTCAGCGTCGTGTCGCCAGCGAGCGCCTCGGCCACCGCCGCCTCGATGTTCAGCTTGGTCTGGGAGAACTGGTGGTTCCAGAGCTCATTGCTGTACTCGACGTACACGGCGCGGTCCGCGCGCAGCGACCGCTCGAGCAACTCCGCGAGCTCCCGGACATAGGCGTCGTCGGCCAGGAAGGGGACGTTGATCCAGATGTCCTTGCCCAGTTCGTTGGCAAGCTGGATGGCGTACTCGTGGGCGGCGCCCTTCTCGCCGGCCTGCGTGGCCGCGTCGGGCGTCGTGCGCTCGCTCCAGCGCCGCACCGGATTGCCGTTGGTCTCCAGGAGGTCCATCAGCCGCAGCGTGCCGAAGGGTGCGACCGCCGCCCGGAATTCCCCGCTGAAGGTCTGCCCCGCATCGCGGCCCGCCGGCACCAGCCGCACGTCGCGCACGCCGCCGTCCGTTCCCTCGAACGACAGCATCAGCTGCGGGGCGTTTCCGGCGACCACGACTTCCGCGGTGGACAGGCGCGTCTCCGGATCGTGCCGCGGATTGCGGACGGACACTCCCGGCGAGGTCACCGGCCGCACCCTGGCGCGGCCCTGGAAGGAAAGCCGGTAGACGCCTGGATCCACGCCGCGCCCGGCTGCCCGCGGATCGCCGGGGTCCTGCTGGAGCGTGCGAACGACCACGCCGGCGTCCTCCAGCGGCCAGCCCAACGGATCGGTCCGCACCTCATGGATCCACGGGCGATCGGGCAAGCCCCAGGTGCGCGAGCTCTTCATGAGGTCCACGAAGGGCGACAGGCGCGCCCAGGTCTTGACCCCTTCGAGGTTCACGCCCACCTCCACCGGCCCCGCCCGCGCGTCCGGCGCGGCCGCGTGCGCGGAGCCGGCGACCGCCAGGAGGGCCGCACAGCAGGACCACCGCGCACCACTCCATCGCGAATGCGCGCCGGATGCGGCAGACGCTGCAGCTACCAATATCCCGCCCCCTTGCCGCGCGCCATCTGCAACTGGGCATTGAGGTACACGACGAAATCGAAGGCGAAGCCCACGGTGGCCAGCAGGAGGGTGCGGGACACGCCCAGTTCGCCGCCGCGGCGCAAGCCTTCCAGGCGCTTGACCAGGAAGTGCACCGGCACGAAGCCGCTGGGCCAGCGCGGCAGCGTCCCCTGCAACACGCGCGCCAGCCAGTGTTCGTCCGCGGCCGCGCGGCGCAGCAGCGCGCTGCGCCGCGCCAGGTCCGGGGCCGCGGCGCACAAGTGGTCGAACACCACGGTGTTGATCGCGCTGCCGACCACCAGCCGCGTCTGGTGGCGCACCAGCGCCGGCACGGTGCGCAGCGAAGCGTAGACGTGCCAGATGCCCGGCTCCGCGTGGATGCGGCGGAAGTCCTCGTCCTCCGTGAGCAGCCGCGTGAGGATCATGGCGCGCAGGAAGCCGTCCTCCACGGGCAGGCCGACCGGCATGTGGACCGCTTCCACGGCCTCGGTGCGCACCAGGTAGAGGGAACCGGCGATCGAATTGCGGTAGTCCGACGAAGTGCCCGAGGCCAGGACGATCACCCGTTCGACCAGGGACAGCCTGCCGGGCGCCACCTCGATGTCCTTGCGCGGACGGCTGTTCACCACGGCGCTGCCGGTGGCCTCGATCCGCTCGAGCATCAGCCGCAGGTTCTCCCGCGCGGGGATGCGAATGTCGGCATCCACGCAGCAGACGTAATCGCTGCGGCCCACGCACAGCTCATGGACGAAGTGGTTCCAGGTGCGCGACTTGCCCCGGAAAGGAAGGTCCAGGACCGACATGCACGCCGCGATGCCGGCGGGCATCGCCCCCACGGCAGCGTGCGCGGCCGCCACCGTCGCATCGGTGCAGCCATTGGCCAGCACGAAGACCCGGATGCCGACGCCGGGGCGATCGAACAGGTCCTGCCGCGCAAGGTCCGCCAGCACGGACGCGATCCCATCCTGCTCGTTGTGCGCGAAGACGCCGACGTGGACCTGCATGGCGCCTCAGCAGAGATCGCGCCGCACGATCGCATAGTCGGTCGAACCGGCGACCAGGCCGGGGGCCGGCACGAGCTGGGTCGTGAAGGC
>DASWUI010000556.1:0-3819 GCA_036401715.1 Ramlibacter sp.
GTGTGGATCGCCGGGCCGATGGTGGTGCCGCGCTACTGGGACAATCCCAAGGCCACCGCCGACAGCTTCGTCGCGGGCTACTGGAAGTCGGGCGACATCGGCACCCTGGATGCGGCGGGCTACCTGCGCGTGCACGACCGCAAGAAGGACATGATCAACCGCGGCGGCTACAAGGTGTTCTCGGTGGAAGTGGAGAACTGCCTGCTGGGCCACCCCGACGTGCAGGAAGCGGCAACCGTGGGCGTGCCTTGCCCGGTGCTCGGCGAGCGCATCCACGCCTTCGTGTACGCGCCGGGCGCGCGCGACGCGGGCAAGCTGCGCGAGGAACTCACCGCGCGCTGCCGCCGGGAGCTGGCGGACTACAAGACGCCGGACTTCTGGAGCTGGCTGGGCGAGCCGCTGCCGCGGAATGCGAACGGGAAGGTGATGAAGAGGGTGTTGCGCGAGCGGGTCGGCTAGCGTCGCGGTTCGGCTGCGCGCTCACCACGACCTACGGCGCGCCGGAGCGCGACACCCCGCCTACTTGCGCTTCGCCCGCGGATGCGCCGCGTCGTACGCCTTGGCCAGGTGCTGGAAATCCAGCCGGGTGTACACCTGCGTGGTCCCGATGTTCGCGTGCCCCAGCAGCTCCTGCACCGCCCGCAAGTCCCCGCTCGACTGCAGCACGTGGCTGGCGAACGAATGCCGCAACATGTGCGGGTGCACCGGCGTCGCCAGCCCCGCCTGCAGGCTGCGCTGCTTCAGCCGCTGCCACACGGCCTGCGCGCTCAGGCGCGCGCCGTGCCGGCCGATGAACAGCGCGGATTCCTGCGCATGCGGACCCGCCCCGCGCAGGTCCAGCCAGTGGCGCAGGGCGGCGATCGCCTTGCGCCCCACCGGCACGGTGCGGCGCTTGCTGCCCTTGCCGAGCACGTGCGCCTCGCCGGCCTGCAGGTCCACCCAGCCCTTGGCGGCGCCGCTGGCCTGCGCATCCAGCCCCACCAGCTCGCCGACCCGCAGCCCGCAGCCATAGAGCAGTTCGACGATCGCCGCATCGCGCGCTTCCAGCCAGGGATCGGCCGCTTCCGCGCTGAATTCCGCCAGCTGCACCGCGTCGTCGACGCTCAGCGCCTTGGGCAGCGGCTTGGGCGCCTTGGGCGCCTTGACGTCCAGCACGGGGTTGCTCTTCACCAGCCCCTCGCGCCCCAGCCAGGTGTAGAAGCCGCGCCAGCCGGAGAGGATCAGCCCGATGCCGCGCCCGCTGCGGCCGCCCGCGTTCATCTGCGCGACCCAGCGCCGCACGTGTGCGTTCTGCACCTGCGTGAGCTCCACGCCCGCCTGCGCCGCGTTCTCGCTCAGCTTCTGCAGGTCCAGCGCGTACAGCTCCACTGTGCGGGCCGCCAGCCGCTTCTGCACGCGGACGTGTTCGAGGTAGCGCTCGACCAGTCCCGCGTCTTCCATGCCCGTCTTCAGCGCGGACGCAGCCGCGACAGCGCCGCGCTCGCCAGTTCGGCGATGCGCTCCAGGAAGTCGGTCGCCAGCCCCGACTCGAAGCGCTGCGGATCGGGCGAGGCCAGCACCAGCATGCCGAAGGCCGGGCCGGAGCCGTTCATGGCGCCGGGCCGCAGCGGAACCAGCGCGATCGACATCGCCGTGCCCGGGTCCTCCAGCCAGCCCACCGGCTCCAGCCCCGAGGCCATGCCGCAGTACGGCTGCGTGAGCGACGAGGCGAAGCTCTTCGCGTCCTCGCTCACGTCCTGCGCGAAGGGCTCCTCGGCATAGCGCGTGTCCACGTCCCAGACCTTCAGCGCCACCTGCGGCACCATGAACTGGCCTTGCAGCTCCGCCACCAGCGTGGCGGGCAGCGCGCGGGTGGACTGCACCAGCAGCAGGGACTTCGCCCAGCGGTGGATGCGGTCGGAGATCACCATGTTCTCGTTGCCGTGCCGCACCATGTCCATGATGCGGTGCTCCAGCGCCTTGATCTTCTCGCGCAGCATCTCGGCCTGCCGCTCCTGCAGGCTGACCGCGCGGTTGCCGTGCGGGCTGGTGAGGTGCACGGAAGCGAGCAGCTCCGCGTGCCGCTCGAAGAAGTCCGGGCTGTTGGCCAGCCAGTCGGCGATGTCGTCTTCCGTGATCGGGTTCATCTTGTCTTCCATCAGTCCTGCAATTCGATTTCGCCTTCGAACACCGTCACGGCCGGCCCGGTCATCAGCACCGGCGCGTCGCCGCCCGCCCATTCGATGGTGAGCAGGCCGCCGCGCGTTTCCACGTCCACCCGCGTGTCGAGCCTGCCCAGGCGGATGCCGGCGACCACCGCGGCGCAGGCGCCCGTGCCGCAGGCCAGCGTCTCGCCGGCGCCGCGCTCCCACACCCGCAGCCGGATGCGGCCGCGGTCCTGGATCTCCATGAAGCCGGCGTTCACGCGCCTGGGAAAGCGCGAGTGGTGCTCGATCAGGGGTCCTTGCGCCGCGACCGGCGCGTGGTCCACGTCGCCGACCTCCTGCACCGCATGCGGGTTGCCCATGGAGAGGATCGCCACGGAGACGATCTCGGATTCGGGGTGGGTGCCCAGGGCCAGGTGCCACTTCTGCCAGCCGCCCTCCTTGTGCGGGCTCAGGCCGGCGACGTCGAAGGGCACTTGCGCCGGGTCGAACACCGGCCTGCCCATGTCCACGGTGACGCGGCCGTCGGGATTCAGGCGCGGCTCGATCACCCCGGAGAGCGTCTGCACGCGCAGGCGCTCGCCCTGCGCCAGGCCCTTGTCCACGACGTAGCGGGCGAAGCAGCGGGCGCCGTTGCCGCACTGCTCCACCTCGCCGCCGTCGGCGTTGTGGATCACGTATTCGAAATCGACGCCCGGCGCGGGCGAAGGCCGCACGGACAGGATCTGGTCGGCGCCGACGCCGAAATGCCGGTCGGCCAGCCGCCGGTACTGGGCGGCGCTCAGGTTCAGGCGCTGGCGCGTCTCGTCGAGCACGACGAAGTCGTTGCCCGCCCCCTGCATCTTGGTGAAGCGGATGCGCATGGGGCGATTATCCGCGCAGGCGGTCCAGGAAGCGATCGACGAAGAACAGGCGGTCCTGTCCCCACCAGCGTTCGTGGTGCCCGCGCACGATGAAGGTCGGCGCGCCGAAGACGCCCAGGTGCACGGCCTCGTCGCTGAAAGCCTGGTATTCCTGCTGGACGGCGGGCGAGCGTTCCAGGGCGTGCAGCGCCTGGCCGTCGTAGCCGTTCTCGTCGGCGACCTCGATGCGGACTTCGGGCCGGGAGGTGTCGCGCTCCTCGGCCCACAGAGCCCGCAGCAGCGCGTGCGACAGCACGAAGGCGTCCAGCCCCTGCTGCTGCGCCGCGATCACCATCCAGCCCGCGTACTTGTTCCAGTCCGGATCCTTGGGGGTGGATTGCGGGTAGTGCTTGGGCTCCAGGTTCAGCGGCATGCCCAGGTAGTCGCGCCAGCGCGCGAGTTCCTCGGCGTGGTAGCTGCGGCGCGCCGGCGGCCGCGTGCGGATCGGGATGCCGCCGGTCTGCACCACCACGGCCTGGAAGTCGTAGGGCTTGAGCGCCAGCTTCACCCGGTGACGCCGGACGATGTCCTGCAGCTGCGGCCCGGCAAAATAGGCCCACGGCGATGACAGGCTGTAATAGCAGTCCAGTTGAATCGTCATCCGCGGATGATATGCCTGTGAATCTGGATTCCCCCGACCTGCCGCCGGTGCCGGCGCAGGCCATCGCCAGCCCCCGCAACGACACCGCACTGGCGCGGCTGGCCCGCGACGCCCGGGCCGACCTGGCGCGCCTGAACTTTCCCCCGCCCGCGTGGGTGCCGCCAACTTGTTA
>DASWUI010000557.1:0-3439 GCA_036401715.1 Ramlibacter sp.
GCCAGCAACGCGCCCACGCCGACCGCCGCGGCGAAGATGTGCACGAAGCATCCGGCGTTGATGCCCAGCGCGGCGGCGACGCCGGCGCGCGTGCCCGAGCGCAGGGCGTTGCTGACGATGTACAGCACGTCCGGCCCGGGCGTGAGGTTCAGCAGCAGCCCGGCCGCGATGAACAGGAGCAGTTGCTGCGTGTCCGGCATCCCGAAGCCTCAGGCCCGGAAGAAGGAGCGGATGGCCGCGACGGCGCGGTCGACCCCGGCGGCGTCCACGTCCAGGTGCGTGACGAAGCGCAGCCGGTACAAGCCGGTGGCCAGCACGCCCTGCTTTCCGAGGTGCTCGAGCAGGGCCGCGGAACGCTCGCGCGCCGGCCCCACCAGGTCCACGAACAGGATGTTCGTCTGCGGCGCTTCCACCTGCAGCCCCTCGATGCCGGCCAGGCCTTCGGCGAGCCGGCGCGCCAGCGCGTGGTCCTGTTCGAGGCGCTCCACCTGCTGGTCCAGCGCGTAGCTGGCCGCCGCCGCCAGCAGGCCGGACTGCCGCATCGCGCCGCCCGCCATCTTGCGGATGCGGCGGGCGCGGGCGATCAGCTCGCGCGAGCCGCACAGCGCCGAGCCCACCGGCGCGCCCAGCCCCTTGCTGAAGCACACCGAGACGCTGTCGAACAGGCCGGCGATGCGCCGCGCCTCGCTGCGGGCGTCGCCGCCGTTCGCCGCCGCCTGCGCCACCGCGGCGTTGAACAGGCGCGCGCCGTCCAGGTGCGTCGCCAGCCCCCTGGCCCTGGCCAGTGCCGTCGCCTGCTGCAGGTACGTGAAGGGCAGCACCTTGCCGCCCAGGGTGTTCTCCAGCGCCAGCAGCCGGGTGCGCGCGAAGTGCGGGTCGTCCGGCTTGATCGCCGCCTCGATCGCCGCCAGCGCCAGGCTGCCATCGGGCTGGTGCTCCAGCGGCTGCGGCTGCACGCTGCCGAACACCGCGGCGCCGCCGCCTTCCCAGCGGTAGCAGTGCTGCATCTGGCCGACGATGTACTCGTCGCCGCGCTGGCAATGCGCGAGCACGCCGCACAGGTTGCCCTGGGTGCCGGTCGGCACGAACAGGGCCGCCTCGAAACCGAGCAGCCCCGCGATCTTCTCCTGCAGCGCGTTCACGCTGGGGTCGTCGCCGAACACGTCGTCGCCCAGCGGCGCCGCGGCCATGGCCGCGCGCATGCCGGCGCTCGGCCGGGTGACGGTGTCGCTGCGCAGGTCAATGGCGGTGCTCGTGTTCACTTCTTCTGCTCCAGGAAGTTCTTCAGCATCTCGTGCCCGTGTTCGGTGAGGATGGACTCGGGGTGGAACTGCACGCCTTCGATCGGCAGCGTCTTGTGGCGCACGCCCATGATCTCCCCGTCCGGCGTCCAGGCGGTGACCTTGAGCTCCGGCGGGCAGGTGGCGCGTTCGATCGCCAGCGAGTGGTAGCGGTTGACGGTGAAGTGTTCCGGCAGCCCGGCGAACACGCCCTCCCGAGTCGTGGTGATCTCGCTGGTCTTGCCGTGCATCAGCTGTTGCGCGCGCACGATCCTGCCGCCGAAGGCCGCGCCGATCGACTGGTGCCCGAGGCACACGCCCAGGATGGGCAGCTTGCCCGCGAAGTGCCGGATGGCTTCCACCGAGATCCCGGCTTCGGCCGGGGAACACGGGCCGGGCGAGATCACCAGGCGATCGGGCTTCTTCGCCTCGATCTCCGGGATCGTGATCTCGTCGTTGCGGTACACCTCGACGTCCGCGCCGAGCTCACCGAAGTACTGCACCAGGTTGAAGGTGAAGCTGTCGTAGTTGTCGACCATGAGGAGCTTCATTCCAGTCCCTCCTCCACCAGCTCGGAAGCGCGCAGCAGCGCGCGCGCCTTGGCTTCCGTTTCCTTCCATTCGAGTTCGGGCACGGAGTCGGCCACCACGCCGGCGGCGGCCTGCACGTAGAGGGTCTGGTCCTTGATGATGCCGGTGCGGATGGCGATCGCGACGTCCATGTCGCCGGCGTAACTGAGGTAGCCGCAGGCACCGCCGTAGATGCCGCGCTTGGTCGGCTCCAGCCGGTCGATCAGTTCCATGGCGTGCACCTTGGGCGCGCCGGTCAGGGTGCCGGCCGGGAAGGTCGCCTTGAGCACGTCCATGTTGGTCATGCCCTCCTTGAGCAGGCCCTCCACGTTGCTCACGATGTGCATGACGTGGCTGTAGCGCTCCACCACGAAGGCCTCGGTGACCTTCACCGAGCCGATCTGCGCGATGCGGCCGATGTCGTTGCGTGCCAGGTCGATCAGCATCACGTGTTCGGCGCGCTCCTTCGCGTCCCCGAGGAGCTCCTGCTCCACCGCCTTGTCCACCTCCGGGGTGGCGCCGCGCGGCCGGGTGCCGGCGAGCGGCCGGATGGTGACCTTGTGGCCCTCCGGCGCCTGCTCGTGGCGCACCAGGATCTCCGGCGACGCGCCCACGACGTGGAAGTCGCGCCCGTCCGGGGTGGCGCCGGTGAAGTTGTAGAAGTACATGTACGGGCTGGGGTTGAGCGAGCGCAGCGCGCGGTACAGCGACAGCGGCGACTCGGTATAGCGCTTCTTGATGCGCTGGCCCACCTGCACCTGCATGAAGTCGCCGGCGGCGATCAGATCCTTGGCGCGCTCCACCGCCTTCAGGTAGTCGGCCTTGGCGAACTCCCGCTCGGCGGCGAAAGTCTCGGTCTGCCGCACCATGGGCGCGCTGACCGAGTACTTCAGCTGGTCCTTCAGTTCGCGCAGGCGCCGCTTGCCCGTGCCGTAAGCCTCCGGCTTGCCCGGGTCGACGTACACGATCAGGTACAGCTTGCCCGAGAGGTTGTCGATGACCGCCAGTTCCTCGCACTGCAGCAGCAGGATGTCGGGCGTGCCCAGGGTGTCGGGCGGGCAGCTCTTCTCCAGCTTCTTCTCGATGTAGCGCACCGTGTCGTAGCCGAAATAGCCTGCCAGCCCGCCGCAAAAGCGCGGCAGCCCCGGGCGCAGCGCCACCTTGAAGCGCTTCTGGTAGGCCTCGACGAAATCCAGCGGGTTGCCGGACGCGGTCTCGACGACCTGGCCGTCGGTGACCACCTCGGTCTTCGCATCGGCCCCGAAGCCGCTGGCGCGCAGCAGGGTGCGCGCGGGCAGGCCGATGAAGCTGTAGCGGCCGAAGCGCTCGCCGCCCACCACGGATTCCAGCAGGAAGCTGAGCTTGCCGCCGCCCTTGGCGTGCGCCAGCTTCAGGTACAGGGACAAGGGGGTTTCGAGGTCGGCGAACGCCTCGGCGATCAGCGGGATGCGGTTGTAGCCCTGCAACGCAAGGCTCTTGAATTCCAGTTCGGTGATCAAGGGTGAGCCTCCACAAGCTCGGCGGCGATGGTCGTGCCGCGGGAATCGGGACTGTGCCTCGGTACGAGGCGCGGGGGCACGGGAAGGCCCC
>DASWUI010000558.1:0-3250 GCA_036401715.1 Ramlibacter sp.
CACGTCGCCCGCCTTGATCCGGTCGCCGAGGATCGCCTTCATCGCCGCGTCCTCGGAGTCGAACACCCGGGCCGGCCCGGTGATCGAGGGATTCTTCAGGCCGGTGATCTTGGCCACGCAGCCCTCGGGCGAGAGGTTGCCCTTCAGGATCGCGAGGTGACCTTGCGCGTACATCGGCCGGTCGAACGGGCGGATCACGTCCTGGTCGGCGCGCGGCTCGGCCGGGATGTCCTTGAGCTCCTCGGCCAGCGTGCGGCCGGTGATGGTCATGCAGTCGCCGTGCAGCAGCCCGGCCTTCAGCAGGATCTTCATCACCTGCGGGATGCCGCCGGCTTCGTGCAGGTCCACCGCCAGGTACTTGCCGGAGGGCTTGAGGTCGCAGATCACCGGCGTGCGCTTGCGGATGCGCTCGAAGTCGTCGATGGTCCAGTCCACGCCGGCCGCGTGCGCGATCGCCAGGAAGTGCAGCACCGCGTTGGTCGAGCCGCCGGTGGCCATGATCACCGCCACCGCGTTCTCCAGCGCCTTCTTCGTCACGATGTCGCGCGGCTTCAGGTCCCTGCGGATCGCCTCCATCAGCACCTGGGCCGATTCCCTGGCCGAGTTCTGCTTCTCGTCGTGCGGGTTCGCCATGGTCGAGGAGTAGGGCAGCGACATGCCCAGCGCCTCGAAGGCGGAGGACATGGTGTTGGCGGTGTACATGCCGCCGCAGGAGCCGGTGCCGGGACTGGCGTGCTGCTCGATGTCCTTGAGCTCCTGGTCGCTGATCTTGCCGGCCGCGTTCTGGCCGACGGCCTCGAACACGCTGACGATGTTGAGGTCCTGGCCCTTCCACTTGCCGGGCAGGATGGTGCCGCCGTAGACGTAGACCGCCGGCACGTTGGCGCGCAGGATGTCCATCATGCCGCCGGGCATGTTCTTGTCGCAGCCGCCCACCACCAGCACGCCGTCCATCCACTGGCCCTGCACGCAGGTCTCGATGCAGTCGGCGATCACCTCGCGGCTGACCAGCGAGTACTTCATGCCCTCGGTGCCCATCGCCATCCCGTCGCTGATGGTGGGGGTGCCGAAGATCTGCGGATTGCCGCCGGCTTCCTCGATGCCGCGCACCGCGGCGTCGGCCAGCTTCTGCAGGCCGCTGTTGCAGGGCGTGATGGTGCTGTGCCCGTTGGCCACGCCCACCATCGGCTTGCCGAAGTCCGTCTCCTTGTAGCCCATGCCGTAGTACATGGAACGGTTCGGGGCGCGCGACTTGCCTTCGGTGATGTTGGCGCTGCGCAGGGGGCGGATGGGAATGGTCTTCTTGTCCATGGTGCGGTGCTGCTGTCGGGTGCGGGAGAGGGTCGAGTATGCCAGCGTGGCCGGGGGCCCGCGAGGTGATGTCATCCTGAGGAGAACATGTCATCCCGGGCTTGACCCGGGATCCATGGTGGCGTGTCCCACCGCGCCTGCCGCGACCTGCGCCGCGACGTGACGCCCCACGAGCCAGACCCCATCCCGCCGCCCCTGCGCCACAATCCCCCCATGCTGGTCCACCCGAAGATCGATCCGGTCGCGCTGCAGCTCGGCCCCGTTGCCATCCACTGGTATGGCCTGACCTACCTGCTCGCCTTCGGCCTGTTCATGCTGCTGGCGCACATGCGGCTGAAGCACGAGCCCTTCCGTTCCGTCCAGGGGCCGGGCGCCTGGAGCAGGAAGGACATCGAGGACATGCTGTTCGTCGGCGTGCTCGGCGTCGTGCTGGGCGGCCGCCTCGGCTACACCATGTTCTACAAGCCCGAGTTCTACCTGCAGAACCCGCTGCAGATCCTGTACGTCTGGCAGGGCGGCATGAGTTTCCACGGCGGCCTGATCGGCGTGATCGTCTCGCAGATCTGGTACGCCCGCACGCACCACAAGCCCTTCTGGCAGCTGATGGACTTCATCGCGCCCTGCGTCCCGCTCGGGCTCGGGGCAGGGCGGCTGGGCAACTTCATCAACGGCGAGCTGTGGGGCCGGGCGGCCGATCCGGGCCTGCCCTGGGCCATGGTGTTCCCGCAAAGCGGCACCGGCGTGCCCCGCCACCCTTCGCAGGTCTACGAGCTGCTGCTGGAGGGCATCGTGCTGTTCGTGTTCCTGTGGCTCTACGCGCGCAAGCAGCGCAAGGAGGCGCAGGTGTCGGCCATGTTCCTGGTCGGCTATGGCGTGGCGCGCTTCACGGCCGAGTACTTCCGCGAACCGGATGCGCACCTGGGCATCCTGGCGCTGAAGATGAGCATGGGCCAGTGGCTGTCCATCCCCATGATCCTGGGCGGCGTGCTGCTGTGGGTCTGGGCGGAAACCCGCACGGACAAGGCCGGCCAGCCGCCCGCAGGGCACCGCCGGGCGGCACGCTAGCCCTCCGCCGCCCAGCGGGTATTCCCTGAAGGTTCGGCCAACACGAACCGGCCGAACCGCGTCATAATTACGCGTAATTACGCAAAATTATCGGCTGCCTCCCCATGCGCCTGGTCCACAACTCCCTGCACGACGAAGTCGCCGCGCAACTGCGCGAGCGGATCTTCTCGGGGGAGCTGACCCCCGGCACCTTCCTGGACGAGGTGAAGCTCGCCGAGCAGCTGAAGATCTCGCGCACGCCGCTGCGCGAGGCGCTGAAGGTGCTGACGGCCGAGGGCCTGGTGCGCCACGAGCCGCGCCGCGGCTGCTTCGTCAACGAGGTCACGGAGCAGGACCTGGACGAGATCTTCCCGGTCATCGCGCTGCTGGAAGGCCGCTGCGCCTTCGAGGCGGCGCGCAACGCGACGGACGCGGACCTCGCGGCACTCGAGGACCTGCACCAGAAACTGAGCCGGCATGCCAGGGCGAAGCGGATCAACGAGTACTACGACACCAACTTCGCGATCCACGAGGCGATCATCGCGCTGGCGGGCAACCGCTGGCTCGCCGGCGTCATCAACGACCTGCGCAAGATCGTGAAGCTCGCCCGCCTGCAGCAGCTGCACGCGCCCGGCCGCCTGGAGCAGAGCCTGTCGGAACACCTGGCGGTGTTCGCCGCGCTCAAGGCCCGCGACCCGGAAGGCGCCGAGGCCGCCATGCGCACCCATCTCTCGCGCCAGCGCGAAGCGCTGCGCGAACTCGCGCGCGCCCACCGTCCGAGGCTGGCGTGATGCGAAGCGACGATTTCCAAACTCCTGCAAAGGCGGCCCCGAAGTGAGCGCAGTTGACTGGATTTCCCGCGGCGTCGCCCTGTGGCGCCCCGGCTTCGAGAAGG
>DASWUI010000559.1:0-4890 GCA_036401715.1 Ramlibacter sp.
GCGGCGGCGATGGCCATCCTGTCGCTGGCGATCGGGCGCTACGAGTTCGTGATCGGCGGGCAGCTGGTGCCGATGTTCAAGGGCACGTGGGTGATCGGGTTGGCGGAATACGCGCCGTCCTTCACGGAATGGATGGTGGCGCTGTCCGCGCTGTGCCTGGCGTTCGTGATCTACGGCGTCGGTGAATGGATGCTGCGGCTGTCGGCGTCCCCGTCCACGCGCCAGGGAGACGCGTACGGCGCCGCCCCGCAGCGCGCGGGCGACCGGGCGCCGCAGCCCGCCGGCGACCTGCCGGTCGGCTTCGGCGGCACGCCGGCCTGAACGGGGCTGCCATGCGTGCCGCCACTGCCGCTGAAGCGGGCACCCGCTCGGAGCTCTTCCTGTGCCTCGCGCGCGCCTTCCTGGCGCCGGCCACGCCGACGCACGCGGAGGCGATGCGCTGCGCGTTGGCCGACGACCTGGAAGAACTGGCGGCGCAGCTGCGCCTGCCGGTCTCCGGCCCGCTGGCCCGGCTGCGCGCCGAAGCCGAGCGCCTGGCGGGCCCGGACGGCTGGCTGCCGGTCTACAGCGCCCTGTTCCTGGTGCCGCCGGTCGCCGCGCGGATCAACGCAGGCTGGTACCTGGACGGCGCCCTGGACGGCGGCAGCGTGCGCGACATGGAGGCGGCTTACCTGCACTGCGGCCTGGAGCGCGACGCGGGCTTCCGCGACCTGTCCGACCACGTCGCCACGCAACTGGAATTCGTGGCCTGGCTGTACGCGGGCGAGGCCGCCGCGCTGGCCGCCGCGGCCGCGGCGCCGCCCGTCTCGCCCGGGATGTTCCTGCACGCCTACCCGCGGCGCTGGGCCGCGCCCCTGCGCGCGGACCTGGCACATGCCGCCGGCGACTGCGAACTGCCGGCCAATCCCTACCTGCCGCTGGCCGAGGTGCTGGAGTGCGCGGTGCTCCACTGCGCCGAGGCGCCGCCGGTGGATGCAGCCGCCGAACGCCGGCGCCACGCGATCGAGGGTGCCCGCGCGAAGCGCGCGCTGCGGGGCATCACCGAGGAAGACCTGGCCGGGATGCGGCGCAAGCTGGCCGCCCGCGGGCTGGACACGGGGCACCTGCCGCGGACGGTGGAGGCCGTGCGCGAGCAGCTGCAGGCGGTGTCGCACCATGCCTGAGCGAAGCCACGCGGGCGACATGCGGGTCGTGGGCATCGTCGGCCACTCCGGCATGGGCAAGACCACCCTGCTGGAGCGACTGATCCCGGAACTGGCGGGGCGCGGGCTGTGCGTCTCGCTCATCAAGCACAGCCACAAGGACATCGACCTGGACCAGCGCGGCAAGGACTCCTGGCGGCTGCGCGAGGCGGGCTGCCACGACGTGGTGGTGGCGGGCCGCAATCGCTGGGGCGTGGTGCACGAACTGCGCGACCGGCGCGAGCCGGACCTCGCGGAACTGCTCGCCGCCGTGCGCCCCTGCCATCTCGTGCTGGTGGAGGGCATGAGGAGCGCGCCCTTTCCGAAGCTGGAAGTCTGGCGCCCCAGCGTCGGCAAGCCGCTGACGCGGGCCGACGGCGTGTTCGCCGTGGCCACCGACTGCCCGGATGCCGTTCGCGCCGCCCTGCCTGCGGTGCCGCTCGACGACACCGCGGCCATCGCGGACCTGGTGTGGCGCCCCGAGGTGAGCCGGGAAAACCGCTTCCCCGTCGACGTCCGTGCCACGGCGGCTGGGTGGACGTGATGGAGGGAGCTGTCGAAAGAGCTGCTGCCGGCTCACGCGCGCCGCCCCTACCTGGAGCCCGAACGGGAACGAGCCCGTCCATCTCGGAATCTCAGCCAGCCCCGTTTCGACGCGATGTGCGCCGCGCCCCCGGATAGCGCGGGCCACGTGCAGCACCCCGAAGGCCGCCGTCGCCATCGCAGGCACCGCCGGACGCGGCGCCGAAAGCGGCCAAGGGGCGCCGCAGCGAAATGCCGCCCGGATCGCGGGAGAGGACCTTTTCCCTTTCCAGGGTCGCCACGGCGCGGTACAGGGCTTCGTGCGTGACGGCCAGCTCGGTCGCCAGGGACTTCAGCCCGGACGTGACGGCAAGCCGGCCGTCCACCCCCTCCGCCTCGATCAGGTGCAGCAGGCGCTCGCCCACGCCCCTGAACGACAGGCGCTCGCACTGCGCGCGCAGGCGGCGAACCTCGCCATTGAGCATGCCGATCCAGCGAAGGGCAAATCCAGGATCCCGCGCCAGCTCCGTCCTGAGCGCTTCCAGCGGCAAGGCCACCGCTTCGCCATCGGCGGTCACCAGCCCGTCGCAGTGGTAGCTGCCGGACTGCAGGCTCGCCTCGGCAACGAAGCCGTGGTGGATGCGCTGGAGCACCACGGCGTTGCCCCGCGCGCCGGTCCGCTCCAGCACGACTTCCCCGCGCACGACGAAGTACATGCGGCGCGGGCGCTGGCGCTGCAGGAACAGGCGCTCTCCCTTGCGCAGCCGAACCCCGGCCGATTCAGCCGCCAGGCCCGGGGGAAGCAGCTTGCGCAGGGAGTCCGGCAGTGGGGGCGCGGCAGTCATGGATGTGATCCGGATCATATGGGCTTTTCCGGGCCGCCCCCGAGAATGCGCCTTTCAACGAAGCACGTGCGGCTGCGCCCACGTGGAGAACCGACATGCGCAACGCCGCCTTCGCATCCTTGCTGTTCCTTTTCCTGGCCGGCACGGCCCGGGCCCAGGGGATGGACCATGCCGCGCACACGGCGGAGATGGCCAGGGCACAAAGGCAAGCCGAGGTCTCCAGGCGAGGCAAGGACGTGATGCCTTTCAGCCTGCCCGCGACCCGGCACATCTTCACCCGGTCCCGCCAGGGCGGCATCCAGCAAGTCGTCGCCAGGAAAGCCACCGACGCGGCGCAGGTGAAGCTGGTTCGCCAGCACCTGCGGGAGATCCGCGAGCAGTTCCTCGAGGGCGACTTTTCGGGGCCGGCGCACATCCACGGCCAGGACATGCCCGGTCTGGCCGAACTCGAGGCGGCCCCGCCGGACCGCATCGCCATCGCCTACAAGGACATCAGGGGCGGCGCCCAGCTGACGTACTCCACGTCGGATCCGAACCTGGTGGCGGCCCTGCACAAATGGTTCGACGCCCAGCTGGCGGACCATGGCAAGGACGCGATGGCGGGGCACGGGCACCATCCGCGCCCGGGCAAGTAGCGGCCCCCGGGCCACCGAGCCGGGTGTCGCGGCCCACGCCGGCGGCTTCAGGCGGCCGGCCGCGCGCGCCTGCGCTTGCCCACGATCTCCTGGCGCAACTCGGCGATCTCGCGCGCATGCGAGGAGCGGCCCCCGTCGCACTGCTCGTGGCGCGGGCAGTTGGAGCTGCGCGGGCAGATGATGCGCGCCGGCCGCTCCAGCGCCTCGGGGATCCATGCGATGTTCAGCACCTTGGCCGCGCCGCGGATGGCGAGTGCCGCCTCGTCGGGCACGCGCGCCTCGCCGTGGTTGCGCATGCACGCTTCGGCGATGCTGTCCACCAGGCGATCGGCTTCCGTCGTGTGCGAGCGCAGCGCCGGCACCAGGTCCACCCCCACCGACAGCACGTGCGGGTTGCCGGCCATGTCCTCGGTGCGGCGCGAGTGGCACACGTACAGCAGGTAGCGGTCGCCCTCGCGCAGCACGGAGATCTGCGAGCCGCGGTCCGGCCCGCGCGCCTGCTGCAGCATGCGGAACACCGCCCAGTGCGGGCAAGGGTCGGTGACCTGCGCCATGTTGCCCCAGGGCAGCGGGATGCCGTTGCCGCGATAGACCGCGCGCAGGTAGCCCGGCGGGTAGGCGTCGAAGAAATGCCAGTGCGGATAGGCCGACACCTTGGTCATGCGCCGCATCATCACCGCCGGGCTCAGCTCGATCTTCGCGCCCGCTTCGATGCGGTGCGATTCGCGCGACAGGAAGCGCCGGAACGGCACCTTCGGGCACAGCAGTGCGCCGGCGAAGAAGCTGCACTCGAAATCGCACCAGGCATGCAGCACGTCCTCCGGGCTCAGGCCCGCGTTCGGCCCGTGCGGGCTGCCGCCCATCTGGCCGCCGGTGGCGTGCGCGGACTTCAGGCCGTCGCCGCCGTGCAGCACCTTGTGCGCCAGGTGCGAGGCCAGGTCGAACTTCAGGCGCGCGGGATGGGCCTGCAGTGCGCGGTTCAGGAACACGACGTCGGGCGCGTCGTAGAACGAGCGCAGCACGCTGCGCAGTTCCGTGTCGCGGTCGCGCGCCAGCACGGGCTTGCATTCGAACCAGCGCAATTGCAGCCCGTGGTGCTTGCACATCCTGATCAGGTCTTCCACGCCCAGCGGGAAGACGCGGCCGCCCACCTCCTCGGCCGCCCGTTCGAGGTCCGGGTAGTCGTTGCGCGAGATCTCCTGGTGCGAGCGGATCAGCAGGTGCGCGAACTGCCGCCCGGTGGTGCCGGTCTGCGCGAGCAGCTCCGGGATGGCCGCCTGCAGCAGTTCCTTGGAGAACAGGAACGCGGGCTCGAAGGGCACCGGCGGCGCGGCCGTGCGGGCCTCGGCCAGCGGTGCCTCCACCGACACGCTGCCGTCCAGGAACCACTCGGGCTCGCGCTGGAACAGCGCGGCCAGCAGGGCCACCAGGTCCTGCGACGGCACCCGCTTGCCGCCCTCGATCATGGAGAGGTAGGAGACGGATGGCGCCCGGTCGGCATCCAGCTGGATGCAGCGCGCCGACAGCTCCTCCAGGGTCAGCCCGTGCGCCTTGCGCAACGCGCGCAGCTTGCGTCCGAGGAGGTGCGTGTTGCGGGAGTGCAGGGCCATGGCCGGAGCTTACCTTGTGAAATTGACTTTGTGAAATTTCCCCAGTGAAATTCACGCCCGTGCATTCCACATAATGGTTTCAGAGGCCGTCCCGCCA
>DASWUI010000560.1:0-2688 GCA_036401715.1 Ramlibacter sp.
ACGGATGCGGCGGCGGGTGTTGAGGTTACGCGCGCATGCGCGCAGCATCTGCCGGATGATCGATGCGCGAAGAGAACCCACCTTCGGCGACCCCCCTGCGGCCCCGGCGCGGACGCGCCGGTCCAGGCGGTCCTTCGGCCCGGCCTTCGCTGCCCTGGTGGTCCTTGCCGCCGCGGGCGCCGGCTGGTTATGGCTGTCGCTCCCCGAACCGGCCACGGTGGCCGTGACCCGGCCCTCCGCAGCGGCCGGCGACGGGGGGATGGAGTCGCCCGCCGGGACCGCCTCGCCACCCGTCGTGGAGCCCACCTTGCCCATGCCCAGCGGGGAAGAGGTGGTGCGGGCCGAGGACGTCGGCGATGCGCTGGTCCGGCTGCTGGGCCGCGACGCGGTCCTGCGATTCCTGGTGGCCGCGGACTTTCCGCGCCGGATGGTCGCGACCCTCGACAGCCTCGGGCGCGAGCACGCGCCGGTCGCCGCCTGGCCGGTGCCGGCCAGTGCCGGGCGCTTCCTCACCGACAAGGACGGCACGACCGAGGCGATCGCGGACCGGAACGCCGCCCGCTACGCGCCTTTCGTGGCGTTCGCGCGTTCCATCGATGCGGCAGCCGCGGTGGACCTCTACCGGCGCATGTATCCCCTGCTCCAGCACGAGTACCGGCAGCTCGGCTTCGGCGGGCGTTCGCTGCACGGGCGGGTGCTGGAAGTGATCGACCTCCTCCTCGCGACCCCGGATCCCGCGCAATCGCCGCGCCTCGTGCTCACGGAGGTCAAGGGGCCGGTGCCCTCCGAGCGGCCGTGGACCCGCTACGAGTACGCCGACGCGGACCTGCAGCGGCTTGCCTCGGGACAGAAGATCCTCCTGCGCGTCGGCCCGGAGAACCGCAGGGTCCTGAAGGAGAAGCTGCGCGAATTCCGGGCGGAACTGCAGCGGGTGTCGTCGCCGGCCGCGGCCTTGCCGGGAGAGGCGCGGCCCTGAGCTCGCGGTGCGCACATTGCATCGCCGCGCGATGCGGGTGTGCCGCCAGGCCCCACCCTCACCCGGCGTCCGTCACTCCACCGTCACGCTCTTCGCCAGGTTGCGCGGCTTGTCCACGTCCGTTCCGCGCGCACACGCCGTGTGATACGCCAGCAGCTGCAGCGGCACCACGTGCAGCAGCGGGCTCAGGTTGCCGTAGTGCTCGGGCATGCGGATCACGTGCACGCCTTCGCTGCTCTCGATGCGGCTGTCGGCATCGGCCAGCACGTAGAGCACGCCGCCGCGGGCGCGCACTTCCTGCATGTTGCTCTTGAGCTTTTCCAGCAGCGCGTCGTTCGGCGCCACCGTCACCACCGGCATCTCGCTGGTGACCAGCGCCAGCGGCCCGTGCTTCAGCTCGCCGGCCGGGTAGGCCTCGGCGTGGATATAGCTGATCTCCTTGAGCTTGAGCGCGCCTTCCAGCGCGATCGGGTAGTGCATGCCCCGCCCCAGGAACAGCGCGTTCTCCTTGTTGGCGAAGTCCTCGGACCAGCTGATCACCTGCGGCTCCAGCGCCAGCACCGCCTGCAGCGCGGTGGGCAGGTGCCGCATCGCCTTGAGGTGCTCGGCCTCCTCGGCCTCGGTGAGCCGGCCGCGCACCTGCGCGAGCGCCAGCGTCAGCAGGAACAGGCCGGCCAGCTGGGTGGTGAAGGCCTTGGTGGACGCCACGCCGATCTCGACGCCGGCGCGCGTGATGTAGGCCAGCTTGCACTCGCGCACCATCGCCGAGGTGGACACGTTGCACACCGTCAGCGTGTTCTCCATGCCCAGCGCGCGCGCATGCTTCAGCGCGGCCAGGGTGTCGGCCGTCTCGCCGGACTGGCTGATGGTCACCACCAGCGTGCGCGGATTGGGCACGCTTTCGCGGTAGCGGTATTCGCTGGCGATCTCCACCTGCGTCGGCACCTTGGCGATGCACTCCAGCCAGTACTTGGCCGTGCAGCCGCTGTAGTAGCTGGTGCCGCAGGCGAGGATCAGCACCGAGTCGATCTCCTTGAAGACGCGGTAGGCGCCGTCGCCGAACAGCTCGGGGGTGATGTGCTCGACGCCCTGCAGGGTGTCGGCGATCGCGCGCGGCTGCTCGAAGATCTCCTTCTGCATGTAATGGCGGTAGGGACCCAGTTCGGCCGCCCCGCTGTGCGCCTGCACGGTCCGGACCGGCCGGGTCGCGGGCTTGTGGTTGCGGTCGACGATCCAGTAGCGCCCCAGCTGCAGGTCGACCAGGTCGCCCTCCTCCAGGTACACGATCTGGTCCGTCACGCCGGCCAGCGCCATCGCGTCGCTGGCCAGGAAGTTCTCGTCCTTGCCCACGCCCAGCACCAGCGGCGAGCCGGCGCGCGCGCCGACCACGCGGTGCGGCTCGTCCTTGCAGAACACCGCGATCGCATAGGCGCCGTGCAGCTGCGCGGCCGCGGCCTTGACGGCCTCGAACAGGTCGCCCTCGTAGAGGCTGTCGACCAGGTGCGCGATCACCTCGGTGTCGGTCTGGCTGGCGAACACGTAGCCCTTGGCCTGCAGCTCGGCGCGCAGCTAGTCGTGGTTCTCGATGATGCCGTTGTGCACCAGGGCGATCCGCGCGTGCGCGTCGGCCGTCGCGCCCGGCCCGGCCGAGAAGTGCGGGTGCGCGTTGTGCACCGCCGGCACGCCGTGCGTGGCCCAGCGCGTGTGGGCGA
>DASWUI010000561.1:0-2985 GCA_036401715.1 Ramlibacter sp.
ATCAGGGACGGATGAACAACCTATTGAGACATCACAGCTAGACGCTGCCCGCTTCCGCCTTCTCGCGCGCCGCATCCAGCACGCCGCTGACGGCGTCGCCCAGCTGCGCGATGTCGAAGGGCTTGCGCAGGATGCGCGGGCGGCCGGCCAGGCGTTCCACCGCCGCCATGTCCGCGTAGCCGGTGGCCAGGATCACCGGCAGCTCGCCGACCATCTTGCGTGCCTCCGAAATCACTTCGGCGCCCGTCATGTCCGGCATCGCATAGTCCACCACCAGCAGGTCGGGCTTGGCGGCCGCCAGGAGGGTGAGGGCTTCGCTGCCGTTGGCGGCCTCGGTGACCTTGTAGCCGATGAGGCTCAGGCACTCCACGATCACGCGGCGCACGTCGGGATCGTCCTCGACCACCAGGATGTGCGCGGAGCCGGCCAGCGCCGGGATCCCTTCCTGCTGCTTCACCGCGGTCGCTTCCTCGGCGTCGGCATCGGCTTCGGGGAACAGCATCTCCACCGTCGTGCCCTTGCCTTCCTCGCTGTGGATGCGCGCCACGCCCCCGGACTGGCGCGCGAAGCCGTACACCTGGCTCAGGCCGAGGCCGGTGCCCCGGCCCACCGGCTTGGTGGTGAAGAAGGGATCGAACACCTTGGCCAGGATGTTGGCGGGAATGCCCGCGCCGGTGTCGCTGATGCTCAGGAGCACGTAATCCCCTTCCGGCAGGTCGCGGTCGTCGTCGAGGAAGCGCGTGCCGGTGGAGACCCTCAGCTTGCCGCCATCGGGCATCGCGTCGCGCGAGTTCACCGCCAGGTTCAGGATCGCCATCTCGAGCTGGCTGGCGTCCAGCATCACCGTGGCGTCCTCCTCGCACAGGTCCAGTTCCACCTCGATGCCCGAGCCCACCGAGATCTCCAGCAGGTCCTTCATGCCCAGGATCAGCTGGTTCACGCGCGTGAGGCGCGGCATCAGCGACTGGCTGCGCGCGAAGGACAGCAGCTGGTTGGTCAGGCGCGCGCCGCGCCGGGCCGCGCTCTTGGCCCGCTCCACCACGGGCTTGACCTTCTCCTCCTTGGCATAGAGGGAGACCAGCTCGAGGTTCATGTTGACCACGTGCAGCAGGTTGTTGAAGTCGTGCGCGATGCCGCCCGTGAGTCGGCCGATCGCCTCCATCTTCTGCACCTGGGTGAGCGCCGCCTGCGCCCGCTCGCGTTCGTTGATTTCCTTCATCAGGCGGTCGTTCGCGCTGGCGAGCTCCCTCGTGCGCCGCAGGATGCGGTCTTCCAGTTCGCCGTTGAGGCGCTGCAGCTCGGTCCGGGTGCGCTTGAGTTCCTCCAGGTGCTCGCGGGCGGCGTACTGCCGCCGGCGCGCGCGCACCGCGGAATCGGCGGCACTGGCCAGCGTCTCCGCGTTGAGCGGGCGCTCCAGCAGCACGAGGTTGCCCAGGTCGTGCAGCGAGCGGAAGTCCTTCTCGGCGCGCCGGCCCTCGCGCTTGGTGGCGAGCACGACGAAGGGGAAGTCGGACCAGGGCGGCTGGTTCTTCAGCCACTCCAGCAGCCCGCCGGTGGCCATCAGCTGAGGCAACGCCTCCTCGGTGAGGATGACGGCCGCCGCGCCTTCCTCGAGCGCCGCCAGCAGCTCCTGCTCGGTCGGGCACGCGAGGGCTTCGATGCCCTGACCGGACAGCACCGTCTGCACGACGCTGGCGTCACGCCCGCGCGGTGCATGGATCAGGACACGCAGTTCCATCAGGGCCTGCCGTTCTGGTCACCCAGCAGGGGCAGCTTGCCGTGGTAGACGGTCACGCCGGCCAGCACGCCTTCGAAGTCGGTCAGCTCCTGGCCGAGCTCCAGCCCGTGCGGGCCCATGCGGAACTCCCGGATGGTCTGCTCGTGCGGCGTGGTGCGGCTCTTGATCATGGTGACGGCCTTGAGCAGCTTGCCGCGCGCCTCGAAGAACCGGAACATCAGGATGGCGTCGGCGAGATAGCTCATGTCCACCTCGCTCTGCATGTCGCCCAGCACCCCGTGCTGCGCGAGGATCAGGATGGTCACCACGTTGCGGTGGTTCAGGTAGCTGAGCAGCTCGTGCATCTGCAGCATCAGGTACTTGCTGCCGGGCATGGCCTGCAGGTAGGCATTGAGGCTGTCGATCACCACCACGCTGGCGCCGTCGTCCTCCACCGCGTGCCGCACCATGTGCGCGAATTCGCCGGCCGACACCTCGGCCGGGTCCAGCGGAATCACGCGCAGCTGCCCGCTTTCCAGGTAGGGGTGGATGTCCATGTTCAGCGAGCGGGCGCGCACCACCAGCGTGGAGAGGCCTTCGTCGAACAGGTAGTACACGGCGCGCTGGCCCCGCCTGAGCGCGGTGAGCGTGCAGGAGATCGCGGTGGTCGTCTTGCCGACCCCCGAAGGGCCGCTGAACAGGGAGTTGCTGCCGCACGGCATGCCGCCGCCCATCAGCTCGTCGAGTTCGGGCACGCCCGTGCTGAGCAGCTTGTGCTGCAGCTCCAGCCGGTGTTCGGCGGCCACCAGCCGCGGGAACACCGACAAGCCGCCCGTGTCCAGCACGAAGTCGTGTTCGCCGCCGCGGAACCTGATGCCGCGCATCTTGAGCACGCGCATGCGCCGCCGCTCCGGGCCGTACTGGTCCACCGCCTGTTCGAGGTTGATCACGCCGTGCGCGATGCTGTGCAGCTGCTGGTCCGTGTCGCGGCTGGAGCGGTCGTCCAGCAGCATGACGGTGCAGCCCTGGTCGGCGAAGAATTTCTTGAGCGCCAGCACCTGTCGCCTGTAACGCAGCGGGTCCTGCGCCAGCAGGCGCATCTCGGACAGGCTGTCGAACACCACGCGCTGCGGCTGCAGCCTTTCGACGGCGGCGATGACGCCGCGCACCGTCTCCCCCAGCTCGATCTGCGACGGATGCAGGATCGACTGCTCCAGGTCGGGACTGAGGCCTTCGCTGCTCACCAGCTCGAACAGCTCGATGCCTTC
>DASWUI010000562.1:0-1935 GCA_036401715.1 Ramlibacter sp.
CGCGAGATGCACCCACAGCGCCCGCACCGCGATCCACGCGGCGAGGGCAGCGAGGACCGCGGCGGCGCCCCACCACAGCAAGCCGGTCGAACTCATCCGTGCATCATCCCGCATTGGCGCCGCGTGTGCCGTGATTTCCGAGCGGGATGCGGGCCTGCCCCTCCCCCGGATGGGCGATGCACGGACGGCCGGCCTGTGCTCCGCATAATGGGCCCTCCTGGAGGGACAAGGCATGCGCAAGGTGGGATTGATCGGGCTCGGAGCCATGGGACTGGGGATGGCGCAGTCGCTGCGGCGCGCCGGCGGGCAGGTGCACGTGTACGACGTGCGCGCCGAGGCCTGCACGGCCTTCGCGGCGGAAGGTGGGGTCGCGTGCGGCAGCCCCGCGGAACTCGCGGCGCAGTGCGAAGTGGTGATCAGCGTCGTGGTGAACGCCGCGCAGACCGAGCAGGTGCTGTTCGGCCCCGCGGGCGCGGCCGCGGCCATGCAGCGCGGCAGCCTGTTCGTGATGTGCTCCACGGTGGACCCGAACTGGTCGATGGCGCTGGAGCAGCGGCTGGCCGCGCAAGGCATCCTGTACCTCGACGCGCCGATCTCCGGCGGCGCCGCCAAGGCCGCATCCGGCCAGATGACGATGATGACCGCGGGCCGCCCGGAAGCCTACGAGAAGGCAGGCACGCTGCTCGCGGCCATGGCCGCCAAGGTGTACCGCCTGGGCGACCGCGCCGGCAACGGCAGCAAGGTGAAGATCATCAACCAGCTGCTCGCGGGCGTGCACATCGCCGCCGCCGCCGAGGCGATGGCGCTGGGCCTGCGCGAGGGCGTCGACGCGGCCGCCCTCTACGAGGTGATCACCAACAGCGCGGGCAACAGCTGGATGTTCGAGAACCGCATGGCGCACGTGCTCGCGGCCGACTACACGCCGCTGTCGGCGGTGGACATCTTCGTCAAGGACCTCGGCCTGGTGCTGGACACGGCGCGCGCCACGAAATTCCCCTTGCCGCTGGCCTCCACCGCGCACCAGATGTTCATGCAGGCTTCGTCGGCGGGCCATGGACGCGAGGACGATGCGGCGGTGATCAAGATCTTTCCGGGCATCAGCCTGCCGGGAGCGTGATGCGCGTGCGCCCACAGGCGCTCCTGCGATGCGTTCAGGAGTGCCAGCTCAGCGCGCCTTGCGCCACAGGGCGGCCGCGCACAGCGCCAGCGGCACCGCCAGCGCCACGAAGCCGGCGCGGTAGCTGCCGAACAGCCCCGACAGCGCGCCGAACACCGGCGGGCCGAGCACCACGCCGAGGAATGTGAAGGTGAGCGTGCCGCCGGTGGCCATGCCGGCCATGCCGGCCGGCGCCTGCCGCGCCACCTCGGCCAGGTAAACGCCGTTCCAGCCGATCGCGCTGGCGCCGAAGACGAACAGCACCGCGATCACCGCCACGTCGGGCAGCTGCGCATGCAGCAGCGCGGTCGCGAGGGACGAGGCGGCCATCACGCTCGCCAGCAGCGCCAGCATGCGGCGCGCGCCGAACCAGCGGTCCGACACGTACCCCCACAGCACGCGCCCGAACACCGCGCCCAGCTGCGAGATCGACAGCACCGCGCCCGCGGCCACCAGCCCGTAGGCGAGGCTGTCGGTGAGGTAGGTGACGAGGTAGGTGGTGAGCGACAGCTGCGCGATCGAGAAGATCAGCGAGCAGCCCGCCAGCATGCGCAGGCCGGCATGCGACAGCACCATGCGCACCGGCTGCAGGAAGTTGCCCAGGCCGAAGGCGCGCGCCGCGTCGCGATCGGCGTCGAAGGCCGCGCGCAGCGACTGCGCGAGGGCCACGCACAGGATGCACGCCACGGCGACCAGCAGCAGGGCCGGCTGCCAGCCGGCCACCACCTGCAGCCCGGGAACGATGGCGCCCGCCAGCGCGCCGCCCAGGGGCACGCCGG
>DASWUI010000563.1:0-4032 GCA_036401715.1 Ramlibacter sp.
GTAGGAGCGGTACACGTAGGCCCGCCCCGGCGGGCCGAACATGGCGCGGTTGCGCGGCGTGGGGCCGGAGTGGCTGTGCGAGGCCGGATCCTCGCGGTCGTAGGCTTCGGTCTCGACGATGCGGCCGCCGACGCCGTCGACCAGCAGCACGGCGCCGATCAGCGCGCGCGCCACCTCGGGCGCATCGCCGGCGAAGTCCGCGGGACGCAGTCGCCTAGGCATCCGCCAGTTCTTCCTCGCTGTCCTCGCCCAGGAAGCCGCCGCTCTGGTGCGCCCACAGCCCCGCGTACAGGCCGCCCTGGGCGAGCAGCTCGCGGTGCGAGCCCTGTTCGACGATGCGCCCCTGGTCCATCACCACCAGGCGGTCCAGCGCGGCGATGGTGGAGAGGCGGTGCGCGATGGCGATCACCGTCTTGCCCTGCATCAGCTCCTGCAGGCTGGCCTGGATCGCCGCTTCCACTTCCGAGTCGAGCGCGCTGGTCGCTTCGTCCAGCAGCAGGATGGGCGCGTCCTTGAGCATCACGCGGGCGATGGCCACGCGCTGGCGCTGGCCGCCGGAGAGCTTGACGCCCCGCTCGCCGACGTGGGCGTCGTAGCCGGTGCGGCCCTGCGGGTCGGTCAGCGTCTGGATGAAGGCATGCGCCTGCGCGCGGCGCGCCGCCTGCAGCATCTCTTCCTCGGCGGCCGTCGGGCGGCCGTACATGATGTTGTCGCGCACGGAGCGGTGCAGCAGGGAGGTGTCCTGCGTCACCATGCCGATGTTCGCGCGCAGGCTGTCCTGCGTGACCGCGGCGATGTCCTGGCCGTCGACCAGGATGCGGCCGCCTTCCAGGTCGTAGAAGCGCAGCAGCAGGTTCACCAGCGTCGACTTGCCGGCGCCCGAGCGGCCGATCAGGCCCACCTTCTCGCCGGGGCGCACGACCAGCGTGAAATCGTCGATCACGGGCCTGGGCTTGCCGTAGCCGAAGCGCACGTGCTCGAAGCGCACCTCGCCGCGCGTGACCTGCAGCGGCTTCGCACCGGGCGCATCGAGCACCTGCCGCGGACGGGTGAGGGTGCCGATGCCGTCCTGGATGGTGCCCACGTTCTCGAACAGCGAGGCCATCTCCCACATGATCCAGTGCGACATGCCGCTGACGCGCAGGGTCATGGCGGTCACCGCCGCCACCGCGCCGGGGCCGATCGGCCCCTGCGTCCACAGCCACACGCTGTAGCCGCAGGCCGAGACGATCAGCGAGACCACCAGCGTGTGGTTGACGATCTCGAAGCCGCTGACCAGCCGCATCTGGCGCTGCCCCGTGGTCATGAACTCGGTCATGGCCTGGCGCGCGAAGCCCGCCTCGCGCTGGGTGTGCGAGAACAGCTTCACCGTGGAGATGTTGGTGTACGCGTCGGTGATGCGGCCGGTCATCATCGCCCGCGCGTCCGCCTGCTGCTTGCCGATGCGCGCCAGGCGCGGCACGAAGTAGACGCAGGACAGCGCGTAGAGCATCAGCCAGACCGCCAGCGGCACGATCAGCCGGCGGTCGAAGCTGCCGGCCAGGGCCATGATGGTGATGAAGTAGACGCCGATGGCGATCACCACCTCGATGAAGGTGAACAGCAGCTCGCGCACCGCCAGCGCCGTCTGCATCACCTTGGTGGTGATGCGGCCGGCGAACTCATCCGAATAGAAGGACAGGCTCTGTCCCAGCATCATGCGGTGGAAGTTCCAGCGCAGGCGCAGCGGGAAGTTGATGGACAGCGCCTGGTGCTTCAGGAAGGTGTGGAAGCCGACCAGGGCGACGCTGGCGAACAGGATGGCGGCAAAGGCCAGCATGGTCCCGCGCTCCTGCTGCCACAGGAGGCCCGGGTCGGAGTGGGCGAGCCAGTCCACCACGCGCCCGAGCACGGCGAACAGCCAGGCGTCCCAGGCCGAGATGCCCGCGCTCAGCAGGGCGAGCAGGACGAGGTAGGCGCGCGTGCCTGCCGTGCAGGCCCACACGAAGGAAAAGAAGCCCTTGGGGAGCTCGGGCGGTTCCCCCTCGGGGTAGGGGTGAACCAGTTTTTCGAACAGCCGGTACAAACGAAAGACTCCAGGAGCGTGCGCTCCCGCCGGGGAAAAACGGGAGTATTGACGGATTCGCGGGATCGCTGCGCAAGAGGGCCCTGGCGGCTATCGGCCGGCGGCAAAACACTGTATAAACAAACAGTAGTTTAGCTTGCCATGACTGCCCCTTCGCCCGCCACCGAAAGCACGCTGCCGCCCCAGGTCTGGCTCGGCAGGGAACTCGCGCAGGCGCAGGAGAAGACGCTTTCCAGCGGCCATCCTGCCCTGGACGCGCAGCTTCCGGGTGCAGGCTGGCCGCTGGGCAACCTGGTCGAAGTGCTCCAGCGCGCAGCGCAGCAGCATGTCTGGCAGCTCGCCGGGCCGGCCCTGGGGGAAGCCATGCGACGCACGCAGCACCCCGCGGTGCTGGTGCATCCACCTTACCAGCCTTTCGGTCCCGCCTTGCGCGAGCAGGGCATTCGCCCCGAGCACCTGCTGTGCGTGCACGCCGAAAAGCCGTCCGCGCGCCTGTGGGCGGCGGAACAGGCGCTGCGCTGCGCGGACGTGAGCGCGGTGCTCGCGTGGTTGCCGCGGGCCCGGACGGAAGAACTGCGCCGGCTGCACCTGTGCGCCCAGGCCGGAGAAAAGCTGCTGTTCGTCTTCCGCGGCGACGATGCCCGCTCCCAGTCTTCCCCCGCGCGCCTGCGGCTGCTGCTGCAAGGCACCGACCGGCTCGAGGTGCTGATCCTCAAGCGCAGGGGGCCGCCGCTGCTGCAGCCCTTGCAGCTGCCATCGCATCCGGGCAAGTTGTCCGCCTTGCTGGCCGCGCGCAAGGCGCGCCGCAGCGGCCCCGTGCTTCCCGCCCACCTCAGTCCCATCGCATCGCATGTACTGGATCGCACTGCATCCCTCGCGGATTGAGGACGCGACGGCCTGGGCATGGCGCGCATTGCAGTTCACGCCCCGGGTTGCCTTCGTCGATGAGGCGGTCCTGCTGGAGGCGCAAGCTTCCGAGCGCCTGTTCGGCGGCCGCAGGAGCCTGCTGCGTTCGCTGCTTCGGGGCGAGGCAGCGCTGGAATGCGATGGCTGGGCGAGCGCACCCACATCCCTGCAGGCGCTGGCGCTGCTGCGGCTGAAACGACGCGGACAGGCACTGCCTCGGGAGCTTCCCGACGAACTGCCGCTGGACGTCTTCACCGCCGCGCGCGAGCATTTGCCGACGCTGGAGCGCATCGGCTGCACCACCCTCGGTCAGTTGCGCAGCCTGCCGCGCGCGGGCCTCAGCCGCCGTTTCGGCGCCGGGTTGCTGCAGGCGCTCGATGCGGCGCTGGGCCAGCGGCCCGAACGCTACACCTGGGTGGTCCTGCCCCCGGCCTTCGACGAGAAACTGGAACTGCAGTCGCTGGCGACCAGCGCCGACGATCTCCTCTTCACCGCGCAACACCTCCTGACGCGCCTGCAGATGTGGCTGCAGGCCCGCAACCTCGGTGCGCTCGCGCTCGGACTGGAATGGACGCTCGACCTGCGCAAGCTCGATGGCAAGCCCTTGCCGCCGACCGGGCAGATCGAGCTGCGCACGGCGCAACCCACGCAGGACATGAAGCACCTGCGCCGGCTGGCATCCGAGCAGCTGGCACGCAGCGCCCTTTCCGCGCCCGCCAGCCAGCTGCGCCTGCGCACGCTGGAGACGGTGCCATGGGGCGGCGTCACGACCAGCCTGCTGCCGGAGGACAACAGGCCCGGCGAGAAGCTGCACCAGCTGGTGGAGCGCCTGAGCGTGCGGCTGGGCGAGGGCAAGGTCACCTGCGCGCAAGCGCTGGCGGACCACCGCCCCGAATGCATGCAGCGCTGGGTGCCGGCGCGCACGGCGGGCGCCACCGCGGCGCTGAAGGAGGCGGTGGGCGATGCGATCTTTCCGCCCTGGCTGCTGCGCGAGCCGCTGCGCCTGCAGGTCAAGGCCGACAAGCCCTGGTACCAGGGGCCGCTGCAGCTGCTGACCAAGG
>DASWUI010000564.1:0-6526 GCA_036401715.1 Ramlibacter sp.
CTCGCCTGGTGGTCCTTCCTGATGGCGACCGCGCACGGTGCCGGGCTGATGCTGGTGCCTTTCATGCTGGGGCTGTGCGCGCCCGAAGCCGCCGGCGGCACGCTGGCGCGGGCGCACGCGGGCGTGATGGAGCTGCTGGCCCGTTCGAGCCTCGCGACGGCGCTGGCGGTCGCCCTGGCGCACACGCTGGCCATGCTGCTGGCCGGGGCCGCGATGGCCTGGGTCGTGTATCGCTGGCTGGGGCTGCGCTTCCTGCGGCTGGCCTGGTTCAACCTGGACCGGCTGTGGGCCGCCAGCCTCGTGGTCGCCGGCGCGGCCGGCGTGGCGATGGCCCTGTGACGCGGCTCAGGCCGCGGCGGCCACCAGCGTGCGCGTGTACGGATTCTGCGGGTACTTGAGGACCTGTTCGACCGTGCCGGACTCCAGCACCTGTCCGTCCTTCATCACCAGCACCTGGTGGGCCATGGCCCAGATCACGTCCACGTCGTGCGTGATCAACAGGTAGGACAGCCCGCGCTCGCGCTGCAGCCGCTGCAGCAGCTTGAGCACCTGCTTCTGGATGGTGACGTCGAGCGCGCTGGTGGGCTCGTCCAGCACCAGCAGCTGCGGCTCCACGATCAGGGCGCGCGCGATCGCCAGCCGCTGGCGCTGGCCGCCGGAGAACTCGTGCGGATAGCGTCCCAGCAGGCCGGGGAACTGGGCCTCGGTCAGGCCGACCTCTTCCAGCGTGCGGTACACGCGCTCGCGCCGCTGCTCCAGCGTCAGCGCCGGCTCGTGCACCAGCAGGCCCTCGCCCACGATCTCCTCCACGGTCATCCGCGGCGAAAGCGAGGAGAACGGGTCCTGGAACACGACTTGCACCAGCCGGCGGATGCCGCGGTTGGCGGCGCTGTCCGGGCCCCAGCGCTTGCCGACCACCTCGAGCTCGCCCTTGTGCGGGATGAGGCCCAGCGCGGCCAGCGCCATGGTGGACTTGCCGGAGCCGGATTCGCCCACGATGCCCAGCGTGCCGCCGGCCGGCACCTCGAACTTCGCGCCCTGCACCGCCACGAACTCGCCCTTGCGGAACCAGCCCCTGAAGCCGGGGATGGGCACGGGGTAGATCACGCGCATCGCGTCCGCCCGCATGACCGGCTCGGTGCCGCGCGGCTCCTGCACGTCGCGCGCGGGCCGGCTTTCGATCAGCTTGCGGGTGTAGGGATGCTGCGGCTGCTGGAACACGCTGGCCACCGTGCCCTGTTCCACGAGGTGGCCGCCTTCCATCACCGCGACCCGGTCGGCGAAGCGCCGCACCAGGTTGAGGTCGTGCGTGATCAGCAGCACGGCCATGCCGGTCTGGCGCTGCAGGTCCGCCAGCAGGTCCAGGATCTGCCCGCGCAGGGTGACGTCCAGCGCGGTGGTCGGTTCGTCGGCCAGCAGCAGGCGCGGCCGGCAGGCGAGCGCCATCGCGATCATCGCGCGCTGGCGCTGGCCCCCGGACAGCTGGTGCGGATAGGTGGCGGCGCGCCGCGCGGGCTCGGGGATGCCGGTGGCGGCCAGCGCCTCGACGGCGCCGTCCCAGGCCTGCTTCGCCGTGAGGCCCTGCTTGATCTGCAGCACCTCGGCGATCTGGTCGCCGATGGTGTAGACCGGATTCAGGGCCGTCATCGGCTCCTGGAAGATCATCGCGATGTCGCGGCCGCGGATGCCGAGCAGCTCGCGCTCGGACGCCTGCAGCAGTTCGACCGGTTGCTGACCCGCTTCGGCCGGCGCCAGCCGGGCGGAGCCGGTGATGTGCGCGTTGTGGACCAGGCGAACCAGGCTCAGGGCCGTGACCGTCTTGCCCGAGCCGGATTCGCCGACCAGCGCCAGCTTCTCGCCCGGGCCGATGGAGAGGTCCACGCCGTGGACGACCTCCTTGCCGCCGAAGGAGACGCGCAGGTCCTTGACCTCGAGCAGCGGCGGCAGGGCGACCTTGGGTTCGTTCATCGCAGACCTTCCCCCCGGCCCTCTCCCGCAGGCAGGAGAGGGAGAAACATGGCGCCCGTCATGTGTCGGCCTTTCGCGGATCGAGCGCATCGCGCAGTGCGTCGCCCATGAAGGTCAGCAGCAGCAGCGTGATCACCAGCACGGCGAAGGTGGACAGGGAGATCCACCAGGCGTCGATGTTGTTCTTGCCCTGGCTCAGGAGTTCGCCGAGCGAAGGCGTTCCCGGCGGCACGCCCAGCCCGAGGAAGTCCAGCGAAGTCAGCGCCAGGATGGCGGCGCTCATGCGGAACGGCAGGAAGGTGATCACCGGGGTCATGCTGTTGGGCAGGATGTGCTTCCACATGATCCGGCCGTTGCCCACGCCCAGCGCCCTGGCGGCGCGCACGTAGTCCATCTGCCGGTTCTTCAGGAACTCGGCCCGCACGTACTGCGACAGGCCCATCCACCCGAACAGCGACAGCAGGATCAGCAGCAGCGCCACGCTGGGCGCGAACACGGCACTGAAGATGATCAGCAGGTACAGCTCCGGCATCGAGTCCCAGATCTCGATGAAGCGCTGGAAGGCCAGGTCGGTCTTGCCCGCGAAGAAGCCCTGGATGGCGCCGGTGACCACGCCGATCACGACGCCGATGGCCGTCAGCGCCAGCGCGAACAGCACGCTCAGGCGGAAGCCGTAGATCAACTGCGCCAGCATGTCCCGGCCGCGGTCGTCGGTGCCCAGCAGGTTGTCGCGCGTGGGCTTCGAGGGGTTGGGTTCCCGGGCGAAGTAGTTGAGCGTCTTCGGGCCGTACGGGTTGGGCGCGTAGATCGCCCAGTTGCCTCCCTTGGACAACTGCTCCTTCACGAAGGGGTCGAGGTAGTCGGTCTCGGTGAGGAAGTCGCCGCCGAAGGTGGTCTCCGGATAGCTGGTCACCATCGGGAAATAGAACCGGCCCTCGTAGCGCACCAGCAGCGGCCGGTCGTTGGAGATGACCTCGGCAAAGAGGCTGAGGATCACCATGGTGAGGAAGAGCACCAGGCTCCAGAAGCCGAGCCGGTTCTTGCGGAAGCGGCGCCAGGCGCGCACGCGCGGCGACACGGTCGCCGGCAATGCGGCGGCCGGCGGCGCCATGGCGGCGGAGCCGCCCTGCGTCTGTCCCACCGCGGTGGGATCGGCCATCAGCCGCGGGCTAGTCGAACTTGACACGCGGGTCCACCCAGACGTACATGAGGTCGCTCATCAGCTTGGTCAGCAGGCCGATCAGCGTGAACAGGTACAGCGTGCCGAGCACCACCGGGTAGTCGCGCCGGATCACGCTTTCATAGCTGAGGAGGCCCAGGCCGTCGAGCGAGAACAGGGTCTCGATCAGCAGCGAGCCGGTGAAAAAGGCGCCCAGGAACGCCGCCGGGAAGCCGGCGATGATCGGCATCAGCGCGTTGCGGAACACGTGCTTCCACAGCACGCGCCGTTCGTCCAGGCCCTTGGCCCGGGCGGTCAGCACGTACTGCTTGCGGATCTCCTCCAGGAAGGAGTTCTTGGTCAGCATGGTGGTCACCGCGAAGCTGCCCACCACCATGGCCGTGACCGGCAGCGCGATGTGCCACAGGTAGTCCACCACCTTGCCGGCCAGGCTGAGCTCCTCGAAGTTGCCCGAGGTGAGGCCGCGCAGCGGGAACCATCCCAGCTGCCCCCCGAAGATCACCAGCAGCGCCACGCCCAGCACGAAACCGGGAATGGCGTAGCCCACCAGCACGATCAGGGTGGTGACCAGGTCGAAGCGCGAGCCCGCCCGCACCGCCTTGGCCACGCCCAGCGGCACCGCGATCAGGTAGCTGATGAAGAAGGTCCAGAGGCCCAGCGTGACGGAGACCGGCAGCTTCTCGCGGATCAGCTGCCAGACGTCCTTGTTCTGGAAGAAGCTGCGCCCCAGGTCGAAGCGCGCGTACTGCCCCAGCATCTGGAAGAAGCGCTCGTGCGCCGGCTTGTCGAAGCCGTACAGGGCCCTGATCTGCTCCAGTTTCTTCGGGTCCACGCCCTGCCCGCCCCGGTAGGCGAAGGCACCGCCCTCGCCGCCCGTGCCCGCGCGCGCTTCCGCCAGGTACTGCTCCACGGGCCCGCCCGGCACGAACTGCGTGACGATGAAGGTGATCAGCAGGACGCCCAGCAGCGTGGGCAGCATCAGCAGCAGGCGCTTGAGGATGTACGCGGCCATCGGGTCTCTAGTGCTGCGCCTGCTGCGGCTTGGCCCACCAGGTGTCAATGGCCCAGGCCTCGCCCTGGGCGTAGGGCGGCATGCTGCCGGTGGGCTGCAGGCGCCAGGCGTTGTAGGCGATGCGGTGCGTGCCCGCGGTCCATTGCGGGATGAGGATGTGCATGTGCGACACCACGCGTTCCAGCGCCCGGCACGCCGGCAGCAGTTCCGCCTTGGTCTTCGCGCTGGTCATCTTCGCCAGCAGGTCGTCGAGTGCCGGGCTCTTCACGCCCGTGAGGTTGCCCGAGGCCTCGACGTCCGCGGACTTGCTGCCGAACAGGTCGACATAGTCCTGCCCCGGCGTGTGCGTGCCCTGGTAGGCCAGCGTGACGATCTCGAACTGGAATTTCTGCAGGCGCTGCTGGTACAGGGCGAAGTCCACCGCGCGGTAGTTCAGCGTGATGCCCAGCTTCTCCAGGTTGCGCGCCCAGGGGGTGACCACCCGCGCGCCGCCTTCGTTGCTGTCCAGGTATTCCAGCACCAGCGGCTCGCCCCTGGCGTTGCGCAGCGCGCCGTCGCGCACTTCCCAGCCGGCCTGCTTCAGCAGTTCGCGCGCCTTGCGCAGGTTGCCGCGCAGCGAGTTCTGGCCGTCGGTGCGAGGCGGCTCGTACATGGGGCCGAAGGCCGCTTCGGGGATCTTGCCGCGCCAGGGCTCCAGCAGGGCCAGTTCCTCGGGCGAAGGCAGGCCGTTGGCCTGGCAGTCGGTGTTCATGAACAGGCCGCGCACCCGCTGGTACGAGTTGTAGAACATCTGCCGGTTCATCCACTCGTAGTCCATCGCCAGCCCGAGCGCCTCGCGCACCCGCGCGTCCTGCAGCTTCGGGTTGCGCAGGTTGAGCGTGTAGCTCTGGAAGCCGGCGGGCAGCTTGTGGCGGAACTCGCCCTTGACCAGCTCGCCGGTCTTGAAGCGCTTGCCGTTCACCCGCCGCGCCCAGTCGCCGGCCGAGAAGAAGCGCATCAGGTCGAACTCGCCGGCCTTGAGGGCTTCGAGCTTGGCCGTGTTGTCCTTGTAGATCTTCACCGTGATCCGGTCGAAGTTGGAGCTGCCCCGGCGCACGTTCAGGTCCCGGCCCCAGTAGTTCGCGTCGCGCACGTAGGTGATGTCCTTGCCGAAGGTCACCGGGCCGATCTTGTAGGGGCCGCTGCCGATGGGGATGTCCATCACCACCTGGTCGAAGGACTTGGCCTTGCCGTTTTCCATGCCCCACTTGCGGCTGAAGACCGGAAAGCCGCCCACCGTGAGGGGCAGTTCGCGATTCGCCTTCTTGAAGCGGAAGCGGATCGTGCGCTCGTCCAGCACGTCGATGCCGGCCAGGTCTTCCAGCGCGGTCTTGTAGCCCGGCGAGGCGTGCGGCCCCAGCAGCATGTCGAACGAGTGCTTGACATCCGCCGCCAGCACCGGGTCGCCGTTGTGGAAGCGCGCTTCCCGGCGCAGGCGGAAGGTGGCGGACAGGCCGTCGGGCGGCACCTCGACGTCCTCGGCCAGCAGGCCGTAGCCGGAGCCGACCTCGTCCTGCGCGCCCGCCAGCAGGCTGTCGAACAGCAGCCCGGACAGGTAGGCCGGCGCGTTGCCCTTGATCGTGAACGGGTTGTACTTGTCGAAGGTGGACACCCGCAGGTTGCTCACCAGCCGCAGTTCGCCCCCCTTCGGCGCCTGCGGATTGACGTAGGCGAAGTGGGAAAAGCCCGGCGGATACTTCATGTCGCCCCATAGCGCATAGCCGTGGGCGGCCCACGCGGCCGGGCTGAAGACGCAGGCCAGCAAAAGAGGCAAACCTCGCATGAGACAATTCTGCCGAGTTTTTTGAAATGAGAGACCCATGGGCTTCCTGACTGGCAAGAAATTGTTGATCACCGGCGTGCTGTCGAACCGTTCCATCGCCTACGGCATTGCCCGCGCTTGCCACCAGCAGGGCGCGGAACTGGCCTTCAGCTACGTGGGCGAGCGGTTCAAGGACCGCATCGTCGAATTCGCCGCCGAGTTCGGCTCCACCATGGTGTTCGACTGCGACGTGGGCGACGACGCGCAGATCGACAAGCTGTTCAAGGACCTCTCGGCCACCTGGCCCAAGTTCGACGGTTTCGTCCACAGCATCGGCTTCGCCCCGCGGGAAGCGATCGCCGGGGAATTCCTGGACGGCCTGTCCCGCGAGTCCTTCCGGATCGCCCAGGACATCAGCGCCTACAGCTTCCCGGCCATGGCCACGGCCTCGCTGCCCTACCTGAACGAGAAGGCGGCCCTGCTGACCCTGTCCTACCTGGGCGCCGTGCGCATCGTGCCGCACTACAACACCATGGGGCTGGCCAAGGCGGCCCTGGAGGCGTCC
>DASWUI010000565.1:0-1950 GCA_036401715.1 Ramlibacter sp.
CGCGCCCCACCGCGCACCCTCTGCGGAATCTCAGCGTCCTCTGCGCCCTCAGCGGTGAAAAAAAAGAGCCGTCGCCCGCCAGGAGCGTGATAGCTGCGCGAAATCGCGCACTCGACCGCGCGGAATCGCGCGCTTTCGCCCCTCCCACCAGTCCTGCCTGATCCTGCCAGTCACCAGCAAACCTTTACTGGTCAATGAGTTACGGCCACTCCGCCCGACGTGGTCCCGATCGTGTCATAGAAGAGGTTGGCAGCCCGAAGGATGGGGCGCCGGACCAACGGAGGAAGCGATGACGACGGGAACGATGGCGGCCGAGGGTCGCACGGGTGCTGGTCTGAGGACGGGCGTCGGACTGGCAGGTCGGGTGGCACTGACGTTCGCGGTGGCGGGCGGTGTGCTGCTCGGCGGAGTCTACATGGCGGTGATGACGCTGCTCGGGCAGATGAGCGGCCATGCGGTGCTGTTGACCGCACTGCCGCTGTACGTGGTGGGCGCGGTGCTCGGCTTCGCGCACGGCGCGGTGCTGGGCGTGCTCGGTCGGGGCGAGGTGCCGCGCCAGGAGGCGATGCGCGGTGTGGCGCTGGCGGCGCTGTACGCGATCCCGCTGGCGACGATCGCGTTCCTGCCGGCCGGCTGGATCGCGATGACGCAGGTCGCGCTGTACGTCGGGCGGGTGGGTGCGCTGGTCGGCACCGGGTTCGGCTGGGTGGTGGGCGCGGTGCTGCTCACGGTCGCGGCGCGCTTCGGCTGGCAGGCGCTCCACAACGCGCTGGCGCTCTGGCCGGAGCGCCGCACGGGCGGCGTGCTGGTGGGTGCCGCCTTCGTGGCGCTGGTGGTGCTGCTGCTGGCGGATGCGCCGGCGCTCTTCGGGCTGCGGGTCCGCACGACGGCGCTGGGCGCCGTGATCGGTGGCGGCATGCTCGCAACCTGGGTGGTCGGTCCGCTGGTGACGGTCGCGCTGCGTGCACTGCGCCGGCTGCCGGCGCCGCGGCCGCTGGTCGGGCCGGAGGAGAACCCGCACGTGATCGGTGACCTGGCGATCGGGCTGGGCGCGGGCGTGGTGCTGGGCCTGCTGGCCGCGCCGTTTGCGGCCGCCCCGCTGGCTGCGCCGATCGCGGCGGAGCTGGGCGTGATCGGCACGCTGGTCGTCGCGGCGGGCCGGGCGGTGGTCGACGAGGTGCTGCTGCGGCTGGGCGTCGTCACGCTCGTCGCGTGGTTCCTGCTCCGCCGGCGCTTCACGCCGACCGAGGCGGGCATCTTCGCGGTGGTCGCAGCCGCGGTCGTGCAGGTGGTGCTCTACCTGCCGGGCGTGATCAACATCGGGTTCCCCGGCCTGAGCGGCGCGGCCTACCTGCTGCTCGCGGTCGTGGTGCCGGCCCTGGTCTTCGGCACGCTCTACTGGAAGCGGGGGCTGGGCGCGGCGCTGGTCGCGAACACGGCGGCCGTAGCGGTGCTGGCGGTACTCGCCGCCATCTGACACAACGCAGGATACCGTACTGGTCCGGTGCGCGGGTCGCGTAGGGGAACACCCCACGCGACCCGCCGCTTTCTGCGGGTGTGCGAAATCGCGCACATGCCCAGATTCACTGTGTCACGCATGGCGTGGCACTCGCGCGTCCCCCCGCGCCGAGTCCGATGCCCACGCAGGATGGGTCTTCGGTCCGGCCGCCGGCTGGCCGGTCCGCTCGCGCCCGATGCAAAGGATTCGGGACGCATGAGCTGGAGGAGGCGACTCCGCGCTCTGCCGCTGCGCAGCAAGCTGCTGGTCACCCTGATCGGTGCCGGCGCCGTGCTGCTCGGCGTTACGACATACCTGTCGTTCGGCTACTGGAAGACCGAGACGATCAGTGCGGCCGAGGCGCAGGCGCTGCTCGCGGCCGGCTCGGTGCACGTGCCGGTCGAGCAGGCGCTGCGTGCGGGGCGCCCGGACGATGCGCGCCGCGTGCTGCG
>DASWUI010000566.1:0-10684 GCA_036401715.1 Ramlibacter sp.
TGCGCCCACTCCTGGATGAAGCGGATGCAGGCATAGATCATGGCGGTGCAGAACCACAGCACGAGCGCGCCGGCGATGGCCAGCACCGGCAGCCACAGCAGCAGCGCCGCCGGCGCCGTGCGCCACACGGCCAGCCACCACAGCGCGAGCAGCCCCATGAACACCGGCAGCACGATGACTTCGCGCGACAGCCAGGAGGTGCGCCACATGGCGGCCGCGCGCCACGCGCGCAGCGGATGCCCGAGGTGCAGGAAGGAGGAAGCGAGCCCCCCGCCCAGCAGGCCGATCGCGACGGCCAGGCCGCGCAGCAGGAAGGGGCTGTCGGGTGCCAGCGCGCCCAGCAGCACCGCCGCTGCGAGGGCCACCGCCAGTCCCTGGCCGAAGCCGGCCAGCACGGTGAAGAAGACGACGGACCATGCGGGATTCACGAGGCCTCCTCGTCGACGGCGGCCGGGCGCGGGCGCCGGGGCAGGTAGCGGTTGGCCGGCTGCGTCTCCCATTCCGGCATCAGGGCGTAGCCGCCGCGCTCGGCGATCACGCGCGAGACCTCCGACTGCGGATCGCCGACGTCGCCGAACAGGCGCGCGCCCGTGGGGCAGGCCTTCACGCAGGCGGGCTTGCGGTCGCGCTCGGCCAGCGAGGTGTCGTGGATGCGGTCGACGCACAGGGTGCACTTGGTCATCACCTTGCGCTCCTCGTCGAACTCGCGCGCGCCGTACGGGCACGCCCAGGAGCAGTACTTGCAGCCGATGCACTTGTCGTAGTCCACCAGCACGATGCCGTCCTGCTTGCGCTTGTAGCTCGCGCCGGTGGGGCACACGGGCACGCAGGGCGGGTCCTGGCAATGCAGGCAGCTCTTGGGGAAGTGCACCGTCTCCGTGGCCGGGAAGGTGCCCGCCTCGTAGGTCTGCACGCGGTTGAAGAAGGTGCCGGTCGGCTGCGCGCCGTAGGCGGACTGGTCCGCCAGCGGCCCGGCCGCGCCGGAGGTGTTCCATTCCTTGCAGGAGGTGACGCAGGCGTGGCAGCCCACGCACACGTCCAGGTCGATGACCAGCGCGAGCTGCCTGGCCAGCGTCTCCTGCGGCAGGGCGGCGGCGAGCGCCTCCTCGACGTCCCGGGCACTCATGAGGACTTCCTTCCGGCGAAATACGCCACCACCCGCCGCGCCGCGCCGACGCCCGGCAGCGCCGGCATCTCGGGCACCTGCGGGAAACTCTCCGCGGGCTCGTCGGCCGCCGCGGGCCGGATGCGCACGCGCACGTCGTACCAGCCTGCCTGCCCCGTCACCGGGTCCGAGTTGCTCATGACGCGGCCGCCGCCGCGCGGGTCGGGCAGCTCGCTGGAGATCACGTGGTTGAGCAGGAAGCCCTTGCGCGATTCGTCCGCGTCGGGCGCGAGCCGCCAGGCGCCGCGGCCCTTGCCGATCGCGTTCCAGGTCCACACCGTCCCCGGCTCCACCGCCTCGCTGTAGCGCAGCATGCAGCGCACGCGCCCCCACTGGCTCTCCACCCAGGCCCAGCCGCCGTCGGCGATGCCCGCGGCCTGCGCGGTCGACGGGTGCACGTGCAGGTAGTTGTGGCTGTGGATCTGGCGCAGCCACGCGTTCTGCGAGTCCCAGGAGTGGTACATGGCCATCGGCCGCTGCGTCACCGCGTTGAGCGGGTAGTGCGTGCGGTCGGTGGCGGCGTCCTCCAGCGGCGCATACCAGAAGGGCAGCGGGTCGAAGTAGGTGGCGATGCGCTCGCGCAGGTGCGCGGGCGGCTGCCGCCCGCGCGTCTTGCCCTGCGCGGCGAGCCGGAAGCTTTGCAGGCAGTCCGAGTAGATCGCCAGCTGGATCGGGTCGTTCTTCTGCCGCCAGCCCTTGTCCTTGGCGAAATCCAGGTAGGCCCGGTTCCAGTTGCGCATGTACTGCATGTCCTCGGGCATGTGGTACTGGAAGACGCAGTTGTTCTTCGCGTACATCTCCCACTGCTTCGGGTTGGGCGCGCCGCGCAGCGGCTCGTTGCCGTCCGCGCCGCGCCAGCCCATGAGGAAGCCCACCCCCGGCTGCGGCTGGAAGTTGACGATGAAGTCCTGGTAGCCGGTGAACTTGCGGCCGCCCTCCGGGGTGGTGAAGGCCGGCAGCTTCAGCCGCGAGGCGAGTTCCACCAGCACTTCCTGGAAGGGGCGGCAGCCCGGCGGCGGCTCGACCACCGGCACGCGCACCGAGTCCACCGGCCCGTCGAACTCGGACACCGGCCGGTCCAGCATGCTCATGACGTCGTGCCGTTCCAGGTACGTGGTGTCGGGCAGCACCAGGTCGGCGAAGGCGACCGTCTCGCTCTGGAAGGTGTCGCACACGGCGATGAAGGGGATCATGTACTCGCCGGCGTCGTCCTTGCGCGTGAGCATGGCGCGCGTGACCAGCGGGTCCATGCTGGAGTTCCAGGCCATGTTGGCCATGAACAGCAGCAGCGTGTCGATGCGGTACGGGTCGCCGCGCGCCGCGTTGGCGATCACGTTGTGCATCATCCCGTGCGCGGCCAGCGGGTGCTCCCAGGAGAACGCGTGGTCGATCCGCAGCGGCGTGCCGTCGGCGCAGATCGCCAGCTCCTCGGGGCTGGCGGGGAAGCCGAGCGGCGCGGCATTCAGCGGCGTGTCCGGCTTGATCTGGTCCGGGTCGTTGAACGCCCGGTAGTTGGGAACGATGTGGCGCGGGTAAGGCGCCTTGTGGCGAAAGCCGCCGGGCGCGTCGATCGTGCCCAGCAGCGTCATCAGCACGGCCAGCGCGCGCACCGTCTGGAAGCCGTTGGAGTGCGCGGCCAGCCCGCGCATGGCATGGAAGGCAACCGGGCGGGCCTGCGTCGTGGCGTGGCGCTTGCCCCAGGCGTCGGTCCAGGCGATGGGCAGCTCGAAGGCCTGGCGGAACGCGGCGTCGCCCATCTCGGCGGCCAGCCGGCGGATGCGCGCCGCGGGGATGCCGGTGATCTGCGCGGCCCACTCGGGCGTGCACTCGTGCACCCGGTCCTTGAGCAGCTGGAACGAGGGCGCCACGCGGGTGCCGTCGGCCAGCGTGTAGTGGCCCTCCAGCGCCGGCTCGACGCCGTCGGCGATGCCCTCCGGGTAGGCGGCGCGCACCTGCCCGCCCGCGAGGTCCCACACCAGCTTGTTGTGCGGGTTGCGGCCGTCGCCGGGCGGGCCCGCCGCCGGGTCGAAGGCGAACAGTCCTTCGCGCTCGCCCTCGTCGAGCACGACCAGCTGCGGCGCATTGGTGAACCGCTGCAGGAAGGCGCGGTCGAACTGCCCCGTGCGCACCAGCTCGTGCAGCAGCGCCATCAGCAGCGCGCCGTCGGTGCCCGGGCGGATCGGGATCCATTCGTCCGCGATCGCGGAGTAGCCGGTTCGCACCGGGTTGACCGAGATGAAGCGGCCGCCCGCGCGCTTGAATTTCGAGATCGCCGCCTTGAGCGGGTTGCTGTGGTGGTCCTCCGCCGTGCCCAGCATCACGAACAGCTTCGCGCGCTCGAGGTCCGGTCCCCCGAACTCCCAGAAGCTGCCGCCCACCGAGTAGATCATCCCGGCGGCCATGTTGACCGAGCAGAAGCCGCCGTGCGCGGCGTAGTTGGGCGTGCCGAACTGGCGCGCGAACAGGCCGGTGAGCGCCTGCATCTGGTCGCGGCCCGTGAACAGCGCGAAGCGCTTGGGGTCGGTGGAGCGGATGCGGGCGAGGCGCGTCGCCAGGATGTCGAGCGCGCGCTCCCAGGAGATCGGCTCGAACTCGCCGGCGCCGCGCTCGCTGCCCGGCTTGCGCAGCAGCGGCTGCGTCAGCCGGGCCGGCGACTCCTGCTTCATGATGCCTGCCGATCCCTTGGCGCAGATCACGCCCTTGTTGAGCGGGTGGTCCGGGTTGCCGTCGATGTAGCGCACCTGCCCGTCGCGCATGTGCACGCGGATGCCGCAGCGGCAGGCGCACATGTAGCAGGTGGTGGTCTTCACCTCCGTGTGCGCCGCGCCCGGCCGCGCCAGGGGATCGTGCAGGACCGCCATCAGAAGCGCCGCGCCCAGGCCAGGCCGAAGGAGAACTGCCGCATGCGGATGGTCTCGTTGCCGCCCGCCCCCGGTCCCATCACCGCGTTGAACAGCGACGGGCCGGTCACGCTCTTGGACGGCGCGTACATGAAGGCCCCCGTGATCTCGCTGGCGGCGTCGAGCGCGTGGGTGAAGCCGGCGGTGTAGTGGCTGGTCATCACGCCGGGCGCGAGGATGTTGAAGCTGACGTCGGCGCCGGTGATCGGGTTCTCGCCGTGGTTGTAGCCGAAGCGCAGCGTGTTGGCGGCGTTCATCCGCCAGGCCACGCCGACCTTGAAGACGTCGATGTCGCGCCAGCCGAAGCCGGGGCCGTTGGGTGCGCCCAGCGGGGCGGCCGCGGCGCTCGGATTGCCGACCGAGGGGACGTCCGAATAGAGGATCCGCTGCCAGTCGGCGGCGACCGTCCAGCCCGGAGCGGCGGTGAAGGCGGCGCCGACGCTGTAGCTTGCCGGCAGGTCGAATTCCCCGTCGTTCGCGAACAGGCCGCGGTACTTGTCGAACTTGCTCATGTTCATCTTCGGCGAGAACGCGGCGCCGACGCTGAGGCTGTCGGTGAGCTGGCCGAAGTAGCCGAGGCGGATGCCCACGCCGGTGGAGCTGTCCTTGCCGCGGTTGGTCACGTTGCCGGGAGACTGCGTGAACGGCGGGACGCCGGGCGCATTGTCGAAGGCCTGCAGGCCCTTGGCTTCGAAGCGCTGGTAGCCCAGCAGCAGCGACGCACCCACCGAATGCCGCGGCGCGAACTTGTACGAGACGGTGGGGGCGACCACCAGCTGCATCAGGTCCACGCCCAGTTCGCCGGAGCCGCACAGCATGTTGGCGGGGCCGCCGCCGCAGTTGAAGTTGCCCTGCGGATAGCTGGTGTTCATGCCGCCGTTGCCGTAGACCGTGACGCCCAGCGACAGGTCGGGATTCATCATCCTGTTGTAGCCCAGCTCCGGCACGCCGAACCAGTTGCGCCCGCTCTCCACCTGGCCGTTGATCGTCGGGAAGCCGGCGCCGGTGCGCTCCGCCTCGCGCCGCGGGCTGAAGACGTCCAGGCCGATGTCCAGGCGCGAGCCCGCCCAGACCATGCTCGCCGGATTGGTGGCGCCGCCCATCGCGTCCTGCGCCATCGCGGTGGACACCCCGCCCATGCCCTTGGCCTTGAGGCCGTAGCCGTGCGGGAAGTAGCCGTTGGTGGCGAAGGCCGGTGCCGCCGCCAGGGCGGCTGCCAGCGGCACGAGCCGCAACAGTCCAGGGATCCGTTTCATGGTTTGTCTCCGTCCTCGTAGTGATGTGGGTGGGCTGCTTACCAGTACGCCTGCAGGCGCCCCTCCTGCAGGCGGCAATCCCATTCGCGCAGCGGCCGGTCGCCGTGGGCCGTGCACGCGCCGCTGCGCACGTCGAAGCGCCAGCCGTGGCGCGGGCAGGTGAGCGTCTCGCCCTCGAGTGCCAGCTGCGGGATGTCCGTGGCCTGGTGCGGGCAGCGGCTGTCGAACACGCGCCAGCCGCCGGTGCCGTGGTGGACGAACACCGCCCGTCCCGCGGCCTCGACGCGGCGGGTCTGGCCCGGGGGCACCGCATCGGCGGCCAGCAGGTCGTGCCAGCCGGGCGCCGCCGGCGCGCCGGCCAGGAAGGCGAACTCCGGCAAGTCCATGGCCAGGATCACCTCCGTGGCCCACACGATCTTCGCCAGGCCCAGCGCCGGGAACGCCATCAGCAGCGCGTCCAGGACCTCCTCGCCGCTGCAGCCCTCGCGCAGCGCGCGCGTGAGGTACTGGCGCAGGCCGCGCTCGGTCTGTGCGTGCACCTTGGTGATGACGGAGATCAGGCTGCGCGTCTTCGGGTCGAGCCGGGTGCCGCAATCCTTGAGGAAGGCGAAGTAGTGCCCCATCGCCTCCGGGCGCGCCTGCACCAGGGCCTTGAGTGCGTCGCTCACGCGAACACCCCGGAAGCCGCGCCGGCCAGCACCGCCACCTGCAGCAGGCACAGGACCAGGAAGGTGCGCTCCCGCTGCGCGAGGTACAGCGGCACGAGCGCGAGCAGCGCGAGCGCGGAGCAGCCGGCGAGGATGCCGATGCCCGCCAGGCCCAGCATGTCGCCCCGTCCGAGCAGGGGCAGCCAGCCCCAGCCGCTCGGCGTGCCGGTCTGCGCCAGGTACTCGGCGACGGGCAGCGACCAGAGCCCGGGCAGGTCCTGCGGCGCCACCTGCGCGGGGAGCCAGCCGGAGAGATAGGCGAGGAAGCTCACGGCCAGCACCGCCAGGCCCGCGCGCGTGCCCCACTCCAGTACCGCTGCGTAGCGCAACTGGGGCGCCGATTGCACCACCGGCTCCCCGACCTCCAGCACCGCGCTCATGGCCACACCCCCGTGCCCTTGAGCAGCGCACGCACGCCGGCGAACAGCAGCACGCCCAGCACGAGCCGACGGATCACGCGCGCGTCCAGCCGGTGCAGCAGGCGGGCCCCGATGCGCGCGCCCAGCATCATGCCGAGGACCGAGGGCACCGCGATCATCGGCAGCACGGCCCCGCGGTGCAGGTAGACCCAGGCCGCGGACGAATCCACCAGCGACAACACCACGCCGGAGGTGCCCGCGGCGAGCTTGAGCGGGGTGCCCATCAGCAGGTTCAGCACCGGCACGTTCGCCCAGCCGGCGCCGATGCCGAACATGCCGGCCATGACGCCGATGGCGGTGAAGGCGACCAGGCCGGTGCCGGTGCGATGCACCTGCCACTCCACCGTGCGGCCGGAGGCGCGGTCCACGAACACGCCGTGCAGGGCCAGCGCCCGCGAGAGCGGATCGGGGTTCGTCACCACGGGGTTCTCGCTGGCGCGCGACACCAGCATCACCGCCACGATGCCCAGCACCAGCCCGCCGAGGAGGATCTGCACGACCGAGGGCGGCAGCGCCAGCCCGAGGAGCGCGCCGCCGATCGCGCTGGCCGAGGCCAGCACGGCCAGCGGCAGCGTCAGGCGCAGGCTGCCGAGCCCGGCGCGCAGCAGCATCGGGCCGGAGGCCAGCGCGCTGGCCAGCGCCACCAGCAGCCCGGCACCGCGCACGAAGTCGAGGTGGAAGGGGAAGAAGCTGCCCACGATGGGCACGAACAGCGTCCCGCCGCCGATGCCGGCGGGCACCGCGACGATGCCCAGCACGAAGCAGCACGCGAACAGAGCGAGCGGCCACACCCACCACGGGGCGCCGGCCAGGGCCGCGCCCGAGGCCGCGTGCGCGGACGCCGCTGCGGCCAGCACGCCGCAGAACACGAGAAAGACTCCACGCAGCATGCGGGCATTAGGCGCAGCGCGCCCGCCCAGCGTCTATCACCGCGAAGGGGGGAACCACACTACCCATGTGGGTAGATCAGTGGCTCCTGAAGCTCCCGACTAGGGGTAGCTCCCATGTTCCCCGGAGCGCAACCGCGCTTGAATCGACTGCATCAGTGCCCACTTATGCATCGCGCCCCCTTGAGGGGGCCGCCCACCCCTTGGAAGACGCGCAAGCCTCCCCCGCCGCACCGGCGCCCGCGCCGGCGATCCTGGCGGAAATCACAGCCGACCTCGCGGCCGGCGAGGACCTGCGCGCCCTGCTGCGCCGCTTCCTGACCCCGGTGGTGCGGCTCGCGCAGGCGCGCGCAGGCACGGTGCGCATGCTGTCGCCCGACGGCGAGCGCTTCGAGCTGGTGAGCACGGTCGGCCTGCCGCCCTCCCTGCAGGCCTGCGAGCAGCTGATGGACCGCCACTGCGGCTTCTGCGGCCAGGGCGCCGACCAGGGCCGCGTGGTCTGGAGCGGCAACCTGAGCAGCTGCGCGCGGCGGACCGGCGAGACCTTCTTCGGCGAGGGCACCCACGGGGCGCTGACCGTGCCGCTTCGCCACGGCGGCCGCGTGCTGGGCATCTACAACCTGTTCTTCGAGCAGAGCACCACGCCGGGCCCGGCGGTGCTGGCCCTGCTGCGCTCGGTGGGCGAGCTGCTGGGGCTGGCGCTGGAAAAGCACCGGCTGGAGGCCGAGAACCTGCGCGCGACCGTCGCCCAGGAAAGGCAGCTGATGGCCGCCGAAGTGCACGACGCGGTCGCGCAGAACCTGACTTTCGTCAAGATGCGGCTGCCGCTGCTGCGCGACGCTATCCAGGCCGGCAACCAGGAGGGCGCCCTGGCCTTCGTCGAGGATATCCGCGAGACACTGGGTGATGCGCATTCGAGCCTGCGCGAGATCGTCACCCATTTCCGCACCGGGATCGACCCGCGCGGGCTGGCCGCCGCGCTCGCCGCCCTCGCCTCCCGTTTCACCATGCGCACGGGGATCCCGCTGGAAGTGGACGAGGTGCTGGCCGTGCCGCTGCCCGAAGCCGTCCAGGCCGAGGTGTTCCACATCGTGCAGGAGGCGCTGGCCAACATCGAGCGGCATGCGCACGCGCGCCGCGGCTGGCTGACGGTGCGGGCGGACCGGCAGGCGCTGGACGTGCGCATCGAAGACGACGGGGTGGGAACCAGCGGCGCCGGCCGCGGTCCCACGGAAGGCGCACACTACGGCCTGGCGATCATGAAGGAGCGCGCGCAGCGCATCGGCGGCACGCTGACGGTCGCGCCCCGTCCGGGGGGCGGCACCGCGGTGCACTGCGCCCTGCCCCTGGCCATCCAAGGAGACACGCGATGAACGCGCCACCGCTGAAGGTCGTGCTGGTGGAAGACCATTCCCTCTGCCGCAGCGGCCTGACGGACCTGCTGCAGCAGCGAGGCCACATGCAGGTGGCCGCCACCGGCAATCCCGACAAGGTCCCGGACCTGCTGCGCGAACTCGAGCCGGACCTCATGGTGCTGGACCTGCGCATGCCGGCCATCGACGGCCTGGCGCTGCTGCGGCGCCTGCGCGCCGCGGGCTTCCAGACCCCGGCGCTGATCCTCACCATGAGCGACGCGCAGGAAGACCTGGCGGCGGCGCTGCGCGCCGGCGTCAAGGGCTACCTGCTCAAGGACATGGAGCCGGAGGACGTGATCGCCGCCATCGCCCGCGCGGCCCGCGGCGAGCTGGTGGTCGCGCCGAGCCTGATGCTCAAGCTGGCGCAGATGCTGAACCACGACGGCGGCACGGCGCCGCAGGACGTGCTGGCCTCCCTGACCGACCGCGAGCGCCAGATCCTGGAGCACCTGGCACGCGGCGAGAGCAACAAGACCATCGCCCGCGCGCTGGACATCAGCCACGACACCGTCAAGCTGCACGTGCGCCACATCCGGGCCAAGCTGAACCTCAGCTCGCGGGTGGAAGCCGCCGTGTTCGCGGTCGAGGCGCGCGCCGCGTCCTCGCGCTGACGCGCGCGGGCCGGGGCGCGGCCGCGGCCTCAGGGGCATCCGGCCCAGTTCCCGGGCACCTGCCCGACCAGCCGCAGGAAGCCGGCGAACGGCCCCATGTTGCCCATGGCCTCCATCTTCGGCCCGTCGAACTGCAGCCGGCCGAACATCATCGCCTTCATCGGCCCGTACTCGCCGGCGCCCATCTCGCGCCAGCGCGCCGTGTCCGCCCACATCTGGTAGTCGGCCCCGCGGTCCAGTGCCTGCCCACCGGCCGCGCCGGCCTGCACGCACAGCGCCTTGTCGTCCTTCAGCGCGATGCGCATCTCCACGCGCGCGCTGCCCTGGCAATCGGCGCGCCAGATCTGCATGGCCTTGTAGCCGCGGCCGGCATCGTTGCGGATCCAGCCGCTTTCGACCAGCTTGCCGGTGAGCTCGGTATCCGCGTTCCAGGCCGTGCAAAGCTGCTGGGCCCAGGCCGGCGACATGGCCGGCGTGTCCTGCGCCCGGGCCGCCGGGACGCAGGTCGCGGCCAGGGCCGCGGCCAGGAGGAAGCCCGCGGGTTGGGTGCGCATCGTCATGCCCCCACCCCCGCCACGGCCGCGGCCAGCGGCCGGGTCTCGACGGTCGCCGCGGCGCCCGCGCAAGGCTCGAACCAGGCGAGCCGGTCGCGCAGCCGCACCACCTCCCCGATGATGGTGAGGCAGGGGGATTCGAGCCCGGCGTTCTCCACCGCCTGCGGCAGCGTCGCCAGGGTGCCGGCCACGACCCGCTGCTCCAGCAGCGTGCCGCGTTCGACCACGGCGGCCGGCCAGTGCGGCGGCAGGCCGTGCGCGACCAGCCGGTCGCAGATGTGCGCGAGCCCCGCCAGGCCCATGTAGATCACCACCGTCTGCCGCGGCCGTGCCAGGGCCGACCAGTCGAGGTCGCAGCTGCCGTCCTTCAGCTGGCCCGTCACGAACAGGCAGGCCTGCGCGTAGTCGCGGTGCGTCAGCGGAATGCCGGCATAGGCGGCGACGCCGCATCCGGCGGTCACGCCCGGCACGACCTCGAAGGGGACCCCGTGCGCCGCGAGCGCCTCCAGCTCCTCGCCGCCGCGCCCGAACACGAAGGGGTCGCCGCCCTTGAGGCGGACCACGCAGGCGTATTCGCGCGCCAGCCGCGCCAGCAGGCCGTTGATGTCCTGCTGCGGCACCGTGTGGCGGCTGCGCTCCTTGCCCACGTAGATGCGCTCGACCTGCGGGCCGACCATCGCCATCACGTCGGGGCCGACCAGGTGGTCGTACACCACCACGTCGGCCTGCGCCAGCAGCCGCGCCGCGCGCAGCGTCAGCAGCTCGGGATC
>DASWUI010000567.1:0-1801 GCA_036401715.1 Ramlibacter sp.
TGATGAACGTCGTCAACGGCGGCGCGCACGCGAACAACAACCTCGACCTGCAGGAGCTGATGATCATCCCCGTGGGGGCGCCCAGCTTCCGCGAGGCGCTGCGCTACGGCGCCGAGGTGTTCCACGCCCTGAAGAAGATCATCCACGACAAGGGCATGAGCGTCGCGGTCGGCGACGAGGGCGGCTTCGCACCGAACGTGGAGAACCACGAGGCCGCGCTGCAGATGATCCTGCAGGCCATCGAGAAGGCCGGCTACAAGCCGGGCGAGCAGATCGCCCTGGGCCTGGACTGCGCCTCCAGCGAGTTCTTCAGGGACGGCATCTACGACCTGACGGCCGAAGGCCAGCGCCTGAACGCCGCCGACTGGACCGGCGTGCTGGAAAGCTGGGTCGGCAAGTACCCGATCATCAGCATCGAGGACGGCATGGCCGAGGGCGACTGGGACGGCTGGAAGCTGCTGACCGAGCGCCTGGGCAGGAAGGTGCAGCTGGTGGGCGACGACCTGTTCGTCACCAACACGAAGATCCTGAAGGAAGGCATCGACAAGAAGATCGCCAACTCGATCCTCATCAAGATCAACCAGATCGGCACCCTGTCCGAAACCTTCGCGGCGATCGAGATGGCCAAGCGCGCCAACTACACCGCCGTCATCTCGCACCGCTCGGGCGAGACCGAGGACTCCACCATCTCCGACATCGCGGTCGGCACCAACGCGGGCCAGATCAAGACCGGGTCGCTGAGCCGCAGCGACCGGATGGCCAAGTACAACCAGCTGCTGCGCATCGAGGAAGACCTCGGCGACGTCGCGCAGTACCCCGGCCTCGCCGCCTTCTACAACCTTCGCTGAGTGACTTGAACTCCCGCGTCGTCGCCGCCCTGCTCGTCGGCCTGCTGGCCGTGGTGCAGGCGCAGCTCTGGCTGGGCCGGGGCAGCGTGGGCGACGTCGCGCAGATGCAGCAGAAGCTGGACGAGCAGAAGGCGCGCAACACGATCGCGCAGCAGGCCAACGAGCGCCTGGCCGCCGAGGTGCGCGACCTGCGCGAAGGCCTCGACATGGTCGAGGAGAAGGCGCGCGGCGAGCTGGGCATGGTCAAGCCCAACGAGATCCTCGTCCAGTTCGCCAAGTGACCCCTTCCGTCATCCCCGCGCAGGCGGGGACCCAAGGCGTCCCCGCAACGTCATCCCCGCGCAGGCGGGGAACCGGGGCGGCATGAAGCGCATCGCGCTCCTCGGCGCCGAAAGCACCGGCAAGACCGGGTTGGCGCATGCACTCGCCGCCCACCTGCGCGCCCGCGGCCTGCGCGCCACCGCCGTCCCCGAGGTCCTGCGCGAGTGGTGCACCCGCGCAGGCCGCCAGCCGCGCCCGGAAGAACAGCTCGCCATCGCCGAGGAACAGGAGCGGCGCGTGGAGGAAGCCGCGGCCGATGCCGACATCGTCATCGCCGACACCAGCGCGCTGATGGTCGCCGTCTACGCAGGCATGCTGTTCGAGGACGGCGCCCTGTACCGCCTGGCCATCGGGCGCCAGCGGGGCTACGACGCCACCCTGCTCACGGGCCTGGACCTGCCCTGGGTCGACGACGGCCTGCACCGGGACGCGACGCAGTCACGCGAGGGGGTCGACGCCCTGCTGCGCGCGCTGCTGCAGCGCGCGCAAGTGCCTTTCCAGGTGGTCTACGGCCAGGGGCCGCAGCGCCTGGCGGCAGCGCTGCAGGCCCTGGTGTCCGCGGACGTGTTGCCGCCGCACCTGGTCGCCCGGCCGGAAGACGCCGGCGGCGGCCGCCGCTGGACGTGGGCCTG
>DASWUI010000568.1:0-3638 GCA_036401715.1 Ramlibacter sp.
TGAGGCTCTGGTGAAGGTGGCCGGAGCATCCCGGGTACTGCGCGCTCCATTTCGCCATGAAGCTCGGCATGATGCCGAAGCGCGAGCCGATCTCCTTCGCCGCCGTCTTGAAGAGGATGGCGCGGTCGGCGGCCTCGAGCGCCTCGGAGAACACGATCGCGACCTCGTACACGCCCGGCCCGGTCTCGGTGTGCAGGCCCTCGATCGGCACGCCGAAGGCGAGCATCTCGTCCATCAGCGCATTGAAGAAGCCGGGGTTGTCGGCCATCCGCAGCAGCGAGTAGCCGAACATGCCCGGCGTGATCGGCTCCGGCGGCTGGCCGTTCTTCTGCGCCCAGGTATGCGGGGTCTCGCGGAAGTTGAACCACTCGAACTCCATGCCGGTCATCACCTGGAAGCCGAGCTTCTCGGCACGCGCCAGCACGCGCTTGAGCGTCTGCCGCGGGCACAGCGGATGCGGCGTACGGTCGGCGTTGACGAACTCGCCCAGGAAGAAGGGCACGTTGCCGTCCCAGGGCACGTTGCGCGCGGTGCCCAGGTCCAGTTGCGCCAGCGCATCCGGGAAGCCGTGCTGCCAGCCGGTGACGCTGGTGTTGTCGTAGGTGACGTCGTGCGCGTCCCATCCCAGCACCACGTCGCAGAAGCCGAAGCCGCCGTCCGCCGCGCCCATGAACTTGTCGACGTGCAGGTACTTGCCGCGCAGGATGCCGTCGATGTCGCTCACCGCCACCTTCACCTTGGTGGCGTTGGTCTTGCGCAGCTTCTCCAGGGCGGGATGGTTGTTCTGGCTGGCCACTTCGTCGTTCTCCCTGTTCGTGTCTAGATCGCGGGCTCTCCCGAGGCGATGCCCATGTCCTGCAAGGCGAGCTCCACCGCGTGCACGGCCTGCTCCATCTCGTTGCGCCCGATCGCGCCTATGCAGCCGACCCGGAAGGTCTCCACCTGCGTCAGCTTGCCGGGATAGAGGATGAAGCCGTGCTCCTTCGCGAAGTTGTAGAAGGTCCTGAAGTCATAGCGCGAGTCGCCCGGCGCGTGGAAGGTCACGATGATCGGCGCCTGCACCTGCGGGTCCAGGAAGGGCATGAAGCCCAGCCGCGACATGCCGTCGATCAGCGTGCGGTAGTTGTCGGTGTAGCGCGCCAGCCGGGCCGGCTGGCCGCCCTCCTCCTCGAATTGCGCGATGGCTTCGGCCAGCGCCACCACCACGTGGGTCGGCGGCGTGAAGCGCCACTGGCCGGTCTTCTCCATGTAGACGTGCTGGTCGTGCAGGTCCATGGCCAGCGAATGGCTGTTGCCCGCGCAGCCCTCCACGATCGCCTTGCGCAGGAACACGAAACCCATGCCCGGCACGCCCTCCAGGCACTTGCCGCTGGCGGCCACGAGCGCGTCGAAGCGCACCTCGCGCGCGTCGATGGGCAGCGCGCCGAAGGAGCTCATCGCGTCCACGATCAGGCCCTTGCCGCGGCGGGCGCAGACCTCCGCCACCGGCGCCAGGGGGTTGAGCACGCCGGCGCCGGTCTCGCAGTGCACGAGGATCACGTGGGTGATGCTGCCGTCGGCGGCCAGCCTGGCGTCCAGGACCTGCGCGTCCACCGGCCGGGCTTCGTCGAAGGCGAGCACCGTGCACTCGCGGCCCATCAGGCTGGTGAGCTTCGCCGCCCGCTTGCAGTAGGCGCCGTTGTCGAGCACCAGCACGTGGCCGTCGCGCGGCACCACCGTCGCCACCGCCGCCTCCACGCTGAAGGTGCCGCTGCCCTGCAGGGGCACGACCACGTGCGAGTCCTCGCCGTGGACGATCTTCAGCAAGCTCTTCCGTACCCCTGCCGTGACGGCGTTGAAGTCCGCATCCCAGGAGCCCCAGTCGCGCAGCATGGCCAGCTTGGTCCGCAGCGTGGTGGTGAGCGGGCCGGGGGTGAGGAGGATGCGTTCACGGTCCATGGGTCGTCTCTCCTATCTTGACAGCGTTCGCCACGCCTGTGTGCGGCGGTGGATCCACCAGGCCAGGGCCATGAAGGCCAGGGTCGCCAGCGCCGACGCGGCCGCGATCATCACCGCCATGGCCGCCGCCGCGCCCATCTCGCCTGCCTCGTCCAGGTTCAGGATGGCGATGGAGGCCACCTTGCTTTCCGGCGAGTACAGGAACACCACCGCCGAAATGGTGGTCATGGCGTTGACGAAGAAGTAGCGCGCGATGTCGACCAGCGCGGGCGTGCAGATCGGCACGGTCACGCGCCAGAAGGTCTTGAAGAAGGGCACCTTCAGCGAGGCGCTCACCGCCTCGAACTCGCTGTCCAGCGCCTTCAGCGCGGTGACGGCGGTGAGGTGGCCCGTCGTGTAGAAGTGCACGATGGTGCACAGCGTCAGCAGGGTCACCGTGTGGTACAGGGCGCCCAGGGGATTGCCCGGCGCGTTGAAGAAGAAGATGTAGCCCAGCCCGAGCACCAGGCCCGGCACCGCCATGGGCAGCATGGCCAGCGCGCGCACCAGGGTGCGCATCCACGCGACCGGGCCGCGGTCCACGGCCTGGCCGCCCGGCGTCTTCTCCAGCAGGTAGGCGCCGCAGAACACCAGCACGGTGCCGAACAGCGCGGTGGCGCCGGCCATCTTCAGGCTGTTGACGAAGGCGCTGCCCACCTCGGCATCGACCAGCCCCAGCACGTAGTGCTTCAGGCTCGGCGCCAGGTTGTAGGGCCAGAAGGTGGCGAACGAGGCGAACACCGCCATGCCCAGCATGGCCAGCACCAGCAGGGCGATCACCACGCAGTAGCCCGTCATGAGCGCGTCGAACACCGGCGCGCGCCTGGGCGCGTAGGGGACGGCGCGCGCGGTGAGCATCGCGGTCTGCTTGCGGCTGACGTAGTGATCGACGCCGAAGGTGATCACCGCCGGGGCCAGCAGCAGGATCGCCACCACCGCGCCGCGGGCGAAGTCCTGCTGGCCGATCACCAGCTTGAAGACGTCGGTGGCCAGCACGTTGAAGTTGCCGCCGATCACCTTGGGGATGCCGAAGTCCGTGATCACCAGGGTGAAGGTGACCAGCGCCGCCGAGATCAGGCCGTACTTGGCGCCCGGCAGCGTGATGGTGAAGAACTTGCGCGCGCGCGTGGTGCCCATGGCGTCGGCCGCCTCGTACAGGCGCGCATCGGCCAGCGACAGCGCGGTCACCAGGATCATCAGCGCGTGCGGGAACACGGCGAAGCATTCGCCCAGCACGATGCCCGGCGCGCCGTAGATCTCCGCGATGCCCAGGTGCTGCAGCCAGGACTTGAGCACGCCCTGGTTGCCGAACCAGTAGATCAGCGAAATGGCCGACAGCAGCGAGGGCGCCAGCAGCGGGATCAGCGTGATCCCGCGAAACAGCGGCTTGAGCGGCATGCAGGAGCGCGTGAGCGCGTAGGCGAAGCCGAAGGCCAGCGGCAGCGTGATCGCCGTCACCGCCAGCGACACCCACACGCTGTTCCACAGGCTTTGCAGCAGGGCCGGCGTCTGCGCGTAGGCGACGAAGTTCGCCAGCCCCACGAACTGCCCCTGGCTGCCTTGCACCGCTTCCACCAGGATGGTCGCCAGCGGCAGCGCCAGGAAGGCGAGCAGCACGAGCGCCACCAGCAGCAGCGCCAGGTGCGCGAGCCGGTCGCTCC
>DASWUI010000569.1:0-2954 GCA_036401715.1 Ramlibacter sp.
GACAGCTTCGGCCAGCGCTCGCTGCTGACGTTCAACGGGATGCAGGTGAATACGGCCGTGAGCGCCGATGCGTTCCGCTTCACGCCGCCCAAGGGCGCGGACGTCGTCCAGGCGCCGTAAGCACGTCATCCCCGCGGAGGCGGGGACCCAAGGCTTCCACCTTGGGACTTGAACGCCTTGGGTCCCCGCCTCCGCGGGGATGACGTCAGATCTCCCGCGCGATCTGGTCCAGCTGCTTGCGCTCGATGTATTCGTCCATGCGCGAGAGCAGCCGCCACCATTCCGAGCCGTCGTCGCGGTACACGCGGATGGCGCCCGCGCGCACGAGGATCTTGCGCAGTTCGTCGTCCGTGAAGCCGCCCAGGTGCTTGCGCAGCGTGTCGAAGGAGCGGTCGGTGAAGTTCTTGTGGCCCAGGAAGTGGCGCGCCGTCTCCTCCGCCATGAATTCCACCTTGTGCTGCTCCTGCAGGATGCGCAGCTGGTTGCGGAACTGCTGCCGGTTCAGCAGGTAGCTGATGCCGCCGCCCACGAGGGCGCCGAGCAGGGCGGAGAGGGAGGACCAGACGGCCGGTTCCATGATGGGCGCAATATAAACTGCCCGGGATGAGCAAGTCCGCCCACGCCCCCCTGGCCGAGCGCCTGCGGCCGCAATCCCTGGGAGAGGTGATCGGGCAGCAGCACCTGCTGGGCGAAGGCATGCCCCTGCGCATCGCCTTCGAGTCCGGCCAGCCCCACAGCTGCATCCTGTGGGGGCCGCCCGGCACCGGCAAGACCACGATCGCCCGCCTGATGGCGGACGCCTTCGACGCCCAGTTCATCACGATCAGCGCGGTGCTGGGCGGCGTCAAGGACATCCGCGAGGCGGTGGAGCAGGCGCAGGTCGCGCTCGCGCACGGCCGCCGCACCATCGTCTTCGTCGACGAGGTCCACCGCTTCAACAAGAGCCAGCAGGACGCCTTCCTGCCGCACGTCGAATCGGGCCTCTTCACCTTCATCGGCGCCACCACGGAGAACCCCTCCTTCGAAGTCAACTCCGCGCTGCTGTCGCGCGCTGCCGTGTACGTGCTGCAGCCGCTGGCGGAAGACGACCTCAAGCAGATCGTGCAGCGGGCCCAGGCGATCGATGCCGTCCCGCCCATCGAAGCGAAGGCGCTGGAGCGGCTGATCGCCTATGCCGACGGCGACGCCCGGCGGCTGCTCAACACCCTGGAGACCCTGGCGGTCGCCGCGAAGAAGGAAAAACGCGCCGAAGTGGGCGACGAATGGCTGCTCAAGGTGCTGGGCGAGCGCATGCGCCGCTACGACAAGGGCGGCGAGCAGTTCTACGACACCATCAGCGCGCTGCACAAGTCGGTGCGCGGCTCCGACCCGGACGCCACCCTCTACTGGTTCGTGCGCATGCTCGATGGCGGGGTCGATCCGCGCTACGTGGCGCGCCGCATGATCCGCATGGCGGTGGAGGACATCGGCCTGGCGGATCCGCGGGCCCTTCGGATGGCCCTCGACGCCGCCGACGTGTACGAGCGCCTGGGCACGCCCGAGGGCGAGCTGGCGCTGGCCGAATGCCTGGTGTACCTGGCGGTGGCGCCCAAGTCCAACGCCGTCTACGTGGCCTACAACGAAGCCCGCGCGCTGGTGCGCAAGGACGGCACCCGGCCGGTGCCCCTGCACCTGCGCAACGCACCCACCAAACTGATGAAGGACCTGAATTACGGGCGCGACTACCGTTACGCGCACGACGAGGAGGGCGGCTTCGCGGCGGGCGAGAACTACTTCCCGGAGGGGATGAAGGCGCCCCGCTTCTACCGCCCGGTGGAGCGCGGGCTGGAGATCCGCATCGCCGAGAAGCTGCGGGAGTTGCGCGCGCGCAATGCCCGACAAGGGACAAACCCCTAGGATCCCGGATTCTTGGCGTCAGGCGGCGCCGTTACAATCCCGCCCGCACAACCCGCCCAGGATCCGCATGGCGGGTTTTTTGCTACATGGCCCCACGCCCCACAAAGGCGCCAACCGGCCACACGAGCGGCAAAGAAACGGAGAAAACCTCTATGGAGATCCTGCTGCAGCAGATCATCAACGGTCTGGTCCTCGGCAGCATGTATGCACTGGTGGCCCTGGGCTACACCATGGTGTACGGCATCATCAACCTGATCAACTTCGCGCACGGCGAGGTGCTGATGGTGGGGGCGCTCACCAGCTGGGCGATCATCACCACGGCGCAGGAGGCCATGCCCGGGATCCCCGGCTGGCTGCTGCTGCTGCTGGCGCTCGTCATCTCCTGCGTGGTGGCGGCGGCCCTCAACTTCACCATCGAGAAGGTCGCGTACCGGCCGCTGCGCAACAGCCCCAAGCTCGCGCCCCTGATCACGGCCATCGGCATGTCGATCCTGCTGCAGACGCTGGCCATGATCATCTTCAAGCCGAACTACAAGCCCTACCCGACGCTGCTGCCGGCCGCGCCGATCCAGGTGGCCGGCGCGGTGATCACCACCACGCAGATCCTGATCCTGGCCATGACGGCGGTGTCGCTGGCGGTGCTGATGTACCTGGTGAACTACACGCGCCTGGGGCGCGCGATGCGCGCCACCGCGGAGAACCCCCGCGTGGCGGCGCTCATGGGCGTCAAGCCCGACATGGTCATCTCGGCGACCTTCATCATCGGCGCCGTGCTCGCCACGATCGCCGGGGTCATGTACGCCTCGAACTACGGCACCGTGCAGCACACCATGGGCTTCCTGCCGGGGCTGAAGGCCTTCACCGCCGCGGTCTTCGGCGGCATCGGCAACCTCGCCGGGGCGGTGGTGGGCGGCATCCTGCTCGGGCTGATCGAGGCGATCGGCTCCGGCTACCTGGGCCTGCTCACCGGCGGCGTGCTGGGCAGCCACTACTCCGACATCTTCGCTTTCATCGTGCTGATCGTGGTGCTCACGCTGCGGCCTTCCGGCCTGCTGGGC
>DASWUI010000570.1:0-2844 GCA_036401715.1 Ramlibacter sp.
GAATACGCGCTGGCGGTGATGGTCGAGGGCTCGCTCGTGGACTACGACACCGCGCTGCGCATCGAGACGCGCTACCTCGCCAAGCTGATCGTGTCGCCGGTGGCGAAGAACATGATCAACACCTTCTTCTTCAACATGAACGCGATCAAGGCCGGCCAGTCGCGTCCGAAATGGGAGGGCAAGTACCAGCCGAGGAAGGTCGGCATCGTGGGCGCCGGCATGATGGGCGGCGGCATCGCGTACGCGCAGGCCAGCCGCGGCATCGCCACCGTGCTGAAGGACGTGTCGCAGGACAAGGCCGAGGCCGGCAAGGCCTACAGCGCCAGGATCACGCAAGCGCGCGTGGACAAGGGCCGCATGAGCCCGCAGGACCAGCAGGCGCTGCTGGCGCGCATCACGCCCACGGAGTCGGTGAAGGACCTCGCCGGCTGCGAGCTGATCATCGAGGCGGTGTTCGAGAACCGCGAGCTGAAGGCGAAGGTCACGAAGGAGGCCGAGGGCATGCTGGCGCCCGGCGGCTTCTTCGCGAGCAACACCTCGACGCTGCCGATCACGGGCCTGGCGAAGGCGAGCGCGCGGCCGGAGAAATTCGTCGGCATCCACTTCTTCAGTCCCGTGGACAAGATGAAGCTGGTGGAGATCATCCGCGGCAAGTCCAGCGACGACGAGACGGTGGCGCGGGCCTACGACTACGTGCAGGCGCTCGGCAAGATCCCGATCGTGGTGAACGACGCGCGCGGCTTCTTCACCAGCCGCGTGTTCGGCACCTTCGTGATGGAAGGCGCCGCGATGGTGGGCGAAGGGATCCCGGCGCCCGTCGTCGAACAGGCCGGCATCCAGGCCGGCATGCCGGTGGGACCGCTGGCGGTGCTGGACGAAACGGCGCTGTCCCTGTCGGTGCATGTGCTGGACCAGACCCGCGCCGACTACCGCGCCGGGGGCCAGACCTACCTCGCGACGCCGGGCGAGCTGCTGGTGGAACGCATGGTCAAGGAGTTCGACCGCAACGGCCGCGCGGCCGGCGGCGGCTTCTACGAGTACCCGGAGGACAAGGGCGCGAGGAAGTACCTCTGGCCGGAGCTGAAGAACCTGTTCGAGAAGCCGGACGTGCGCTGGGACCTGCAGGACCTGAAGGACCGCCTGCTCTACCGCCAGGCGGTCGAGACGGCGCGCTGCCTGGCCGAAGGCGTGCTGACCAGCGTGCACGACGCCAACATCGGCTCCATCTTCGGCATCGGCTTCCCGGGCTGGACCGGCGGCGCCATGCAGTTCATCTACGGCACCGGCATCGATGCGTTCCTGCGGCGCGCCGGCGAACTGGCGGGCAGGTACGGCCCCGGCTTCGTCGTGGCGCCGGAGGTGCAGGACGCCATCCGCCGCTGCGAGCCGCGCTACTGACATGGACCGCGACGACGCGCTGTCGCGGCTGCTCGCCCTGCAGCGCGAGGCCTTCGCGCGCGAGCGCTACCCTGCTCCCGGCGTGCGCCTCGACCGCCTGCGGCGGCTCGGCGCCCTGCTCGACAGCCATGGCGAGCGCATGGCGCAGGCGATCTCCGCCGACTTCGGCAACCGCTCGCTGCACGAGACGGCCATCGCCGAGACCTTCTTCGTGCAGGCCGCGCTCGCGCACACGCGCAAGGGCCTGGCGCGCTGGATGAAGCCGCGCCGGGTCTCCACTTCGTTCCACTCGCTGCCGGGTACGAGCCGCATCCTGCCGCAACCGCTGGGCGTGATCGGCGTGATGAGCCCGTGGAACTATCCCCTGCAGCTCGCGCTCGCACCGGTGGTCGCTGCCCTGGCGGCCGGCAACCGTGCGCTGGTCAAGCCGAGCGAGGTGACGCCCGGCTTCTCCGCGCTGCTCGCCGAGGCGGTGGCGCAGCACTTCGATCCGTCGGAATGCGCGGTGGTGCTCGGCGACGCCGAGGTCGGCAAGGCCTTCGCCCGGCAACGCTTCGACCATCTCTTCTTCACCGGGTCGACGGCGGTGGGGCGGCAGGTCGCCATGGCGGCGGCCCCCAACCTGACGCCCGTGACGCTCGAACTCGGCGGCAAGTCGCCCGCGATCGTGGACAGCAGCGCGCCGGTACGCGACGCCGCCGTGCGCATCGCGGCCGGCAAGCTGTTCAACGCCGGCCAGACCTGCATCGCGCCCGACTACGTGCTGGTCCCGCGCGCCCAGGTGATTGCCTTCGCGGACGACTACCGGCGGGCGGTGCTGCGCATGTATCCCAGCCTGCACGGCAACCCCGACTACACGACCATCGTGAACCAGCGCCACTACGAGCGCCTGCTGGCGCTGGCGCAGGATGCGCAGCAGCGGGGCGCGCGCGTGCTGCGCATCGCCCCCGACGGCGAGCCCGAGCAGCCGCAGCTGCGCCGGCTCGCGCCCATGCTGCTGCTGGACGTGACGCCGGACATGGACGTCATGCGCGAGGAGATCTTCGGTCCCCTGCTGCCCGTCATTCCCTACGACAGCCTCGACGAGGCGATCGCCTTCGTCAACGGGCGGCCGCACCCGCTGGCGCTGTACTGGTTCGGCCGCGACCGCGACCACAAGGAGCAGGTGCTGCGGCGCACGCTGTCCGGCGGAGTGACGATCAACGACGTGCTGCTGCACATCGCGCAGGAGAACCTGCCCTTCGGCGGCGTCGGCGAAAGCGGCATCGGCGCCTACCACGGCGAGTACGGCTTTCGCCTGTTCTCGCAGGAAAAGCCGGTGTTCGAGCAGTCCCGCTTCGGCGGCAGCGCCCTGCTGCGGCCGCCCTACGGTCCCCGCACGGAGAGCGTGCTGCGCCTGTTGCGGCGCCTGGTCTAGTCCAGGCGCGCCTGCAGGATCGCGCCGCC
>DASWUI010000571.1:0-2867 GCA_036401715.1 Ramlibacter sp.
GCAGCGCCTTGACGGTGACCATGCCCCGGGCGAATTCGTCGGGGCCGAACACCAGCGCGAAGCGCGCGCCGCTGGCGTCGGCGCGCTTGAACTGCGACTTCATGCTGCCCGCGCCGTCGCGCCCGCCCGCGTGCTGCAGCACGCGCAGGCCGGCTGCGCGCAGGCTTTCCAGCGTCGCCATCACGGCCGGCAGCGGCACGCCGGCCGGGACGACGGCGTACACGTCGGGCGCCGCGTCGGGCCCCGGCAGCTTCAGCTCCTGCAGCAGCAGCAGCAGGCGCTCGATGCCCAGGCCGAAGCCGACGGCGGGCGCGGGCTTGCCGCCCAGCTGCTCGATCAGGCCGTCGTAGCGGCCGCCGCCGCAGACGGTGCCCTGCGAGCCGAGCTGGTCGGTCACCCACTCGAACACGGTCAGGTTGTAGTAGTCCATGCCGCGCACCAGGCGCGGGTTCACGCGGTACCCGAGTCCGACGGCATCCAGCGTCGCCCGCACGGCATCGAAGTGCGCCAGCGAGGCCTCGCCCAGGAACTCCAGCAGCCTGGGCGCGCCTTCCACCATCGCCTGCATCGCCGGGTTCTTGCTGTCCAGGATGCGCAGCGGGTTGCTGTGCAGGCGGCGCTTCGCGTCCTCGTCCAGGGAGGCCGCGTGCTGCTCGAAGTAGCGCACCAGCGCCTCCCGGTGCGCGCGCCGCTCCTCGGGCTGGCCCAGGCTGTTGATCTCCAGCCGCACATGCTCGCCTTCGACCAGCCCCAGCTCGCGCCAGAGGGCGCGCGCCATGAGGATCATCTCGGCATCGACGTCCGGGCCGGCGAAGCCCAGCGCCTCCACGTCCAGCTGGTGGAACTGGCGGTAGCGCCCCTTCTGCGGGCGCTCGTGGCGGAACATGGGGCCCACCGTCCAGAGGCGCAGCGGCCCGTTGTAGAGGGCGTTGTGCTCGTTCATCGCGCGCACGATGCCCGCCGTGGCCTCCGGCCGCAGCGTGAGCCGGTCCCCGTTCATGGAATCGACGAAGGAGTACATCTCCTTCTCCACGATGTCGGTCACCTCGCCGAGGCCGCGCACGAACAGCGCCGTCGGCTCCACGATGGGGGTGAGCAGGTACTGGTAGCCGTAGCGGCCCATCACGGACCGCACGGCGGTCTCGAACCATTGCCACAGCGCCGAGTCCGGCAGCTTCTCCGTGCGCGGCACGGAGGGCGGCAGGATGTCGTTCATGCCCTTGACGGCAACGAGCTTCTCCGCCTTCTTGGCGGCGGCCGGGTTCTCTGTGGTCATGTCGCTCAGGCGGTTTCGGCCACCGGGGTGCCGAAGCGCTTCTCGATGTAGTTCTCGACGATCTGGTGGAACTCGCGGGCGATGTTCTCGCCGCGAAGGGTCATGGCCTTCTGCCCGTCGATGAAGACGGGGGCGGCCGGGGCCTCGCCCGTGCCGGGCAGGCTGATGCCGATGTCGGCATGCTTGCTCTCGCCCGGGCCGTTGACGATGCAGCCCATCACGGCCACCTTCATCGTCTCGACCCCCGGGTACTTCGCGCGCCAGACCGGCATCTGCGCGCGCAGGAAGTCGTCGATCTGCTTGGCGAGTTCCTGGAAGGTGGTGCTGGTGGTGCGGCCGCAGCCCGGGCAGGCGGTCACGCTCGGCACGAAGCTGCGCAGCCCCAGCGACTGCAGGATCTCGGAGGCGATCACCACCTCCTGCGTCCGCGATTCGCCCGGCTGGGGCGTGAGCGACACGCGGATGGTGTCGCCGATGCCTTCCTGCAGCAGGATGCCCAGCGCCACCGAGGAGGCGACCGTGCCCTTGGTGCCCATGCCCGCTTCGGTCAGGCCCAGGTGCAGCGGATAGTCGCAGCGGCGCGCGAGTTCGCGGTAGACGGAGATGAGGTCCTGCACCCCGCTGACCTTGCACGACAGCAGCACCTGCTCGTGGCGCATGCCGAGTTCCTCGGCCAGCCGCGCGGAGCCGATCGCCGAGGTGATCAGCGCCTCGTACATCACCTGCTTCGCGTCCCAGGGCTGCGGGCGCCGCGCGTTCTCGTCCATCAGCTGCGCGAGCAGCTCCTGGTCCAGGCTGCCCCAGTTCACGCCGATGCGAACCGGCTTGTCCCACTTCAGCGCCGCCTCGATCATCTGCGCGAACTGGCGGTCCTTCTTGTCGCCCTTGCCGACGTTGCCGGGGTTGATGCGGTACTTGGACAGCGCCTGCGCGCAATCCGGGAACTCGCTGAGCAGGCGGTGCCCGTTGTAGTGGAAGTCGCCGATCAGGGGGACGTCGATTCCCATCCGGTCGAGCTGCTCGCGGATGTACGGGACCTGCTGCGCGGCCTCGGGCGTGTTCACCGTGATGCGCACCAGTTCGCTGCCCGCCAGCGCCAGTTCCTTCACCTGGATGGCGGTGCCGATCGCGTCCACCGTGTCGGTGTTGGTCATCGACTGCACGCGCACCGGTGCGTCCCCGCCCACCGTGACCACGTTCGCGCCCCAGGCCACGCGGGCCTGGGCGGAGCGGCGCGCCTTCGGCGCCGCGGGTTCGATCGGGAGGCAGGGCCCGGACATCACTGGCTCACTTCACTTCGAAACGCGCGACGTTGTCCTTGGACACGGGCGCGAGGTTGTAGGGCTTGCCGCGTACCTGCACCTCGGTGGCCTCCACGCTGCCGACGGTGACGGACAGCGGCAGTGCGCCGGAGGCGCCCGCGCTCTCGCCCGCTTCCATCAGCTTCTGGAAGACCGTGGTACCGGTGGCATCCGTCACCTGCACCCAGGACTGGGCGCGGGTGCGGAAGGCGACGATGCCGCGGGCGCCGATCGGGCCGGAGGCGGCCGCCTGCGGTGCGGCTGCGCCGGCGGACGCGGCGGCGGCCGGC
>DASWUI010000572.1:0-3686 GCA_036401715.1 Ramlibacter sp.
CTCAGGCGAGCAGGGCGACGTTGCCGCCCGCGGCGGCCGTGTTGGTCGTCACCGTCTGCTCGGCGCAGAAGCGCGCCAGGTAGTTGGGCCCGCCCGCCTTGGGCCCGGTGCCGGACATGCCTTCGCCGCCGAAGGGCTGCACCCCCACCACGGCGCCTATCATGTTGCGGTTGACGTAGACGTTGCCGATGCGCGCCTCGCGCGCCAGCGCCTCGGCCCGGCTGTCGATGCGCGTCTGGATGCCCAGCGTCAAGCCGTAGCCGATGCGGTTGATCGCCTGGATCACCGCCTGCGGGTCGCCGCCCCAGCGCGCGATGTGCAGCACCGGGCCGAAGATCTCGTGCTTGACCTGCCCGATGCCGCTCACCTCGAAGGCCTGCGGCGCAATGAGGCGCGTGGCCGGATCGGGCGTGGACGGCGGCAGCAGCGCACGGGCCTGCGCATGCAGGCGCTGCAGGTGGCGCTGCAGCGTGTCGAACGCCTCGCCGTCGATCACCGGGCCGACGTCCGTGCGCCACTGCGAGGGATCGCCGGTGACCAGCTCGCGCGCGGCGCCCTGGATCATGGCGATGACGCCGTCGGCCACCGCTTCGTGCACCACCAGCAGGCGCAGCGCCGAGCAGCGCTGGCCGGCGGAGCGGAAGGCGCTCTGCACGACCGCATCCGCCACCTGCTCCGGCAGCGCGGTGGAGTCCACCAGCATCGCGTTGATGCCGCCGGTCTCCGCGATCAGGGGCACGATGGGGCCCTCCTTGGCCGCCAGCGCCCGCTGGATGGTCTTGGCCACCTGCGTCGAGCCGGTGAAGACCACGCCGGCCACGCGCGGCTCGGCCACCAGCGCGGCACCCACCGTCTCGCCGGGGCCATGCAGCACCTGCAGCGCATCGGCCGGCACGCCCGCGGCGTGCAGCAGGCGCACGGCCTCCAGCGCGATCGCCGGCGTCTGCTCCGCCGGCTTGGCCAGCACGGTGTTGCCGGTGACCAGCGCCGCCGCCACCTGGCCGGTGAAGATCGCCAGCGGGAAGTTCCACGGGCTGATGCACACCCAGGCGCCGCGGCCGGTCAGGCGCAGCACGTTGCTCTCGCCGGTCGGCCCGGGCAGCGTCACGGGTTGCAGGATGCGCTCGGCCTCGTTGGCGTAGAAGCGCAGGAAGTCCACCGCCTCGCGCACCTCCGCGACGCTGTCGCCCCAGGCCTTGGCGCCTTCCCTGACCAGCAGTGCGCACAGGCGCGGCAGGTCCGCTTCCATGGCATCGGCCGCGCGCCGCAGGATCGCCGCGCGGGCGGAAGCGGGCGTGCGGTCCCACGCGTGGCCGGCGGCGATGGCGCGGTCCACCGCCTGCGGGACCTGCGCCGGATCGGCGAACGGGACCTCGGGCACGCTCACCGTCGCCAACGCGCGCTGCAGCGGCTCGCGCATGGCGGGCACGGCGAGGTCCAGCCCCATGCTGTTGCGGCGCGCGGGCCCGTACAGGTCCGGCGGCAGCGGCAGCGAGGACTCGGGTGCCAGGTGCAGCGGCGACTGCAGCAGTTCGCCCATGCCGACGGATTCGTCGGCGAGCTGGTGGACGAAGGAGGAGTTGGCGCCGTTTTCCAGCAGCCGCCGCACCAGGTAGGCGAGCAGGTCGCGGTGCTGGCCCACCGGGGCATACACGCGGCAGGCGACCAGCGGGTCCTGCAGCACCTCGCGGTAGATTCCCTCGCCCATGCCGTGCAGTCGCTGCAGTTCGAACGGCGCGCCGGTGCGCCTGGCCATCTGCACGATCGCCGCGATGGTGCCGGCGTTGTGCGTGGCGAACTGCGGGAAGATCACATCCTTCGCATCGAGCAGCGCCCGGGCACAGGCGAGGTAGGAGACGTCGGTGTGGTGCTTGTGCGTGTACACCGGGTAGTGCGGCAGCCCCAGCTCCTGCGCGCGCTTGATCTCCGCGTCCCAGTACGCGCCCTTCACCAGCCGGCACATGAGGCGGATGCCGTGCCGGCGGGCGATCCCGGCGACTTCGGCGACCAGCTCCAGCGCCCGCGTCTGGTAGGCCTGCAGCGCCAGGCCGAAGCCGCGCCACTGCGGGTGCTCGCGCGCGACCTGCGCGGCCAGCGCCTCGAACACGTCCAGCGACAGCTCCAGCCGGTCCACTTCCTCGGCGTCGATGGTGAGGTTGATGTTGGCACGCGCCGCCTGCTGGCACAGGCTCCACACGCGCGGCACCAGTTCCTGCATGACGCGTTCGTGCTGCAGCGCCTCGTAGCGCGGGTGCAGCGCACTGAGCTTGATGGAGATGCCGTCGTTGTCCTGCACCGGGCCGTCCGCGCGCGCGGCAGCCGCGATCGCCGCGATCGCGTCGCGGTAGTGTTCCAGGTAGCGCTGCGCATCCCCTGCCGTGCGCGCGCCTTCGCCCAGCATGTCGTAGGAAAAGCGCAGGTTGGGCTGGCGCCGGCGCGCCGCATTCGCCTCGTGCATCGCTTCGGCGATCGTCTGCCCCAGAACGAACTGGCGTCCCAGCAACTGCACCGCGCGCAGGGTGGCGCCGACCACCGTGCGCGCCCCCAGGCGCGCGAACAGCCCGCCTTCGGGCTGCGCGCCGTCGCCGGGCAGGAAGCGCTTGGACAAGGCGATCGCGCTGTGCGACAGCCGGGCGAGCGCGCTGTCGGCCGAGCCTTCGAAGTCGGCGCGCGAGAGCTGGTCGGCGGTGAGCGCGATGGCCGTCTCGGCATCGGGCACGCGCAGCAGCGCCTCGGCCAGCCGCATCAGCGCCAGGCCCTCGGCACTGGAGATCGGGTACTCCTTGAGCAGGCTTTCCATGGCCCAGAAGGGCGGCGGGTTGCGCCGCACGGCGGCCACCCAGGGGGCGGCGGCCTGCGCGGCGGCGGCCCAGTCGAGCGCGCCCTGCAGCGACTGCAGGCGGTCGGCGACCATGGCCGCTTCGGGGCGATACGGGGAGGGGAGGCGTTGGCGGTCGGCAGGCATGGTGTGCAGTGTGGATCGACTGCATCCTCGCTGGTGTGTCGATGAATTTTTCGCTAAAGTTGGCGCATTCGGCGAAGGAATATTCGACAAGTGGACCAGACAGGGACCGATCTCGATCGCATCGACCTGCGAATCCTGCAGGTCCTGCAGGCGGACGGGCGGATCTCCAACCTGAAGCTGGCCGAGGCGGTGTCGCTCTCGCCCACCGCCGTGCTCGCGCGGGTGCAGCGGCTCACGCGGGAGGGCTACATCCTGGGCTACGAGGCGCGGCTGGATCCGGTGAAGCTCGGGGCGGGCATGCTGGTGTTCGTGGAGGTGTTGCTGGACCGGACCACGCCCAACGTGTTCGATGCCTTCAAGGCCGCGGTGCAGGTGCACCCGCAGATCCTCGAGTGCCACATGGTGGCCGGTGGATTCGATTACCTGCTGAAGACCCGCGCGGCCGACATGCACGCCTACCGCGATTTCGCGGGCACCGTGCTGTGGCAGCTGCCCGGGGTGCGGGAGACGCGCACCTACGCGGTGATGGAGGAGGTGAAGAGCACCACGCAGCTGCCCTTGCGCGTGTAGCGTCCGCGCGCCAGCCTTGCTGGGCAGCGTGCGCGGCGGCGGGCAGAATCCATGGCTTCATCCCCGCAGGAGTCCCCATGCGCATCCCAGCCCTTCTCGCGTCGGTCGTGGCCACCGCCTCGTTTGCCGCGGGCGCCCCGACCCTGAAGCC
>DASWUI010000573.1:0-1738 GCA_036401715.1 Ramlibacter sp.
TCTCCAGCGGCGCGATGGTGGAGCTGGCATAGCCCACGTAGCGCGGGTCGCCCTGCGCCATGGCCAGCGCGAAATAGCGCTCGGCGATGTCCAGCCGCAGCCTGGCGTCGGCGGGACGGGAGGCGAGCTGGCGGCGCAGCGATTCGACCGTGCGCAGCGCAGGGTCGCTGGCCACGGGCAGGCGCTCCACGACTTCCCCGTCGCTGGCGGGCGTGAACGGCGCCCCGTGCACTGCGCCCGCGAGCAGGCACAGCACGGCGGCCGCGGCGCCCGCGGTGGCCTGGATCCTCATGCGTGCGAGCTTACTTGGTGCCGAACATCCGGTCGCCCGCATCGCCGAGGCCGGGCAGGATGTAGCCGTGCTCGTTCAATTCGCGGTCGATGGCCGCGGTGTAGATCGGCACGTCGGGGTGCGCCTTCTGCATCGCCGCCACCCCTTCGGGGCAGGTGAGCAGGCATACGAACTTGATCGACTTGGGGTTGAGTTCCTTCAGCCGCTCCACCGCGGCGATGGCCGAATTGCCGGTGGCGAGCATGGGGTCGACGACGATCACGTCGCGCTCCTCCATGTTCTGCGGCATCTTGAAGTAGTACTCCACCGCCATCAGGGTCTTGGGGTCGCGGTACAGGCCGATGTGGCCCACGCGCGCGCCGGGCACGACGTTGAGCATGCCGTCCAGGATGCCGGTGCCGGCCCGCAGGATGGACACGAACACCAGCTTCTTGCCGTCGATGACGCGCGTCTTGGTCTTCTCCAGCGGCGTTTCCACCTCGACCTCCTGCGTCGCCACGTCGCGGGTGACTTCGTAGGTCATGAGCATGGCGAGCTCGTTGAGCAGGCGGCGGAAGCTGTTGGTGCTGGCCTCCTTGTTCCGCATCAGGGACAGCTTGTGCTGCACCAGGGGGTGGTCGATGACGTGGACGTTCTTTTTCTGCATGGGTGCGGAGTTTCTCAGAAGACGGTGCCGTCGCTTTCGACCTGCAGGGGCGGCAGGCCGCCGCGATGGCGCTGGGCGAGCTCGCGGCCGGCGGCCCAGCTGCCGCCTTCCAGCACGCAGGCGAGCGGCAGGCGCTCGGCATCGAGGTGCAGCAATTTCCGGACCTCGACGGCGAGTTCGTCCATCAGCGCCACCGTCAGCGCGCGCCATTCGACGATCAGTTCGTCGCCGGGCTGCCAGGTCTCGTGCGCGGCGGCGGCCTCGCGCAGCCTCAGCACGCCGGTATCGAGCAGCAGCCCGCCATTGCGGTATTCGGGCAGGGCCGTGAGCGCCTCGACCCCGCGCACCTGCACGCCGGACCACGCGAAGGGCTCCAGCAGCGAGTACGTGAGCCACTGCGAGAGTTTGTGGAAGGGCACCCAGCCGGCGCTCAGGCCGTCGCCGCGCACGGCCTCGTGCCGCCAGCAGTCGCCCAGCGGCACCGTGCCGATGGCGTTCCCCGATGGCCAGATGCCCGAGCAGCTCAGGAGGATCTGCGACAGGATGTCGTGCGCCGCCACGTCGGCCGTGCGCGGCACGTCCGGCGCGGGCGAGAGGATCTGCGCATAGATGCCGGCCGGCCGCGGGACTTCGTGCCCGAACACCTCCGGTTGCTCCTGCATCGCCTCGCCCAGGCGCCGCAGCAGGATGGCGCGGCCTTCCAGGCCCACCAGCGGGTTGTTGTCGCGCACCTGGAAGGCGGAGGCGAGGTGGTCGGTGGACAGCGCGCGCAGGCCGGCGGCATCGGCCTGCAGCGGATG
>DASWUI010000574.1:0-5284 GCA_036401715.1 Ramlibacter sp.
CCTTGGTCACCAGCGGGCAGGTCGCGTCGAACACGTGGAAGCCGCGCTCCTGCGCCTCCTGCTGGACCGCCTTGCTCACGCCGTGCGCGGAGAACACCAGCGTGGCGCCGGGCGGCACTTCGGCCAGGTCCTCGATGAAGATCGCACCCTTGGCCTTGAGGTCGTTGACGACGTAGGTGTTGTGCACGATCTCGTGGCGCACGTAGATCGGCGCGCCGAACTTGGCCAGCGCGCGTTCCACGATGTCGATGGCGCGGTCCACGCCCGCGCAGAAGCCGCGCGGTTCGGCAAGCAGGATCTCCTGCGGCATGCCCGGCATCAGAGCACCCCGATCACGTGCACTTCGAAGGTGACCGGCTGGCCCGCGAGCGGATGGTTGAAGTCCAGCAGCAGCCTGTCCGGCTGCCCGTCGCCGTCCTCGTCCTCGCCCAGCTCGCGCACCGAGCCCGCGTACTGGCCCATGCCGTCCGGCGTGGGGAACTTCACCACGTCGCCGACCTTGTACGTCGTGTTCCTGTCCCCCACCTGGACGAGGAGCTTGCGCGCGACCCACTGCATCATCTCGGGGTTGCGGTCGCCGAAGGCCTCGCCCGCGACGATCTCGAACTGCACCCGCGCGCCCTCTTCCAGCCCGATCAGCCGCTCCTCGAGCGCGGGCGACAGCGCGCCGGTGCCGAGGGGCATCGTCGAGGGCTTCCCCTCGAAGGTGTTGATGATGTCGCCGTCGGGTCCCGCGAGGCGGTAGTGCAGCGTGAGGTAGGAGCCGGGTTGCACCCGGAGGACGGTGGAAGCCATGGAAGTCCCGATAATTGGCCTCCATTCTAGAAAGTCGGGGCAAGGGGCATCCTGATGGCTCTCAAAGACCTCCCTGCCGACGCCCGGCCGCGGGAAAAACTGCTGGCGCGCGGCCCGGCCGCCCTGAGCGACACCGAGCTGCTGGCGCTGCTGCTGCGCACCGGCACGCGCGGGCGCGGCGTGTTCCAGATGGCCGAGGAGGTGCTGGGGCGCTTCAGCGGCCTGGCCGGCCTGCTGCACGCCAGCGGCGACGAACTGCGCACGGTCAACGGCCTGGGCGGCCCGGCCAAGCGCTCCGAGCTGCTGGCGGTGCTGGAGCTCGCGCGCCGCGCGGTGGCTGAGCAGCTGAAGTCGCGCGAGGTGTTCGGCTCACCCGATGCCGTGAAAAATTACCTGCAGCTGCACCTGGCGCGCCGGCCGCACGAAGTCTTCGCCGCCCTGTTCCTCGATGCCCAGAACCGCCTGATCGCCATGGAAGAACTCTTCCGCGGCACCCTGACTCAGACCAGCGTGTACCCGCGCGAAGTCGTCCTCAAGGCCCTGCACCACCACTCCGCCGCGGTGGTGCTGGCCCACAACCATCCCAGCGGCACCGTGCAGCCCTCGCGCGCGGACGAAGCCCTCACCCAGACCCTCAAGGCGGCGCTGGCCCTGGTGGACGTGCGCGTGCTCGATCACGTCATCGTCGCCCCCGGCCATGCCCTGTCGATGGCCGAGAAAGGCCTGATGTGAAATCGAAGTCCCTGCAGGACCTGCAGGCCATGAAGAAGCACCTGGCCGAGCGCGAACGGCTCGCCCGCGAGGAGGCCGCCCGCCGCGCCGAGGCGCACAAGAGGGCCGAGGCCGAACGCGACCTGTTCCAGCGCGCCGCCGGCAAGGTGCAGCGGCTGCGCGAACACGGCCGCGTGCACCACGCGCCCGACCCCGTCGCACCCATCCCCGCGCAGCGCCAGCTGGATGACCAGCGGGTGCTGAAGGAAGCGATCAGCGACGAATTCGACGCCTCCACGCTGCTGGAAGTGGATGATGCCCTGAGCTTCCGCCGCCCCGGCGTGGGCATCGACGTGGCGCGCAAGCTGCGGCGCGGCGAATGGACCATCCAGTCCGAGATCGACCTGCACGGCCTGCGCAGCGACGACGCGCGCGAGGCGCTGGCCGCCTTCCTGCGCGAGGCCATGCGCCAGGGCCTGCGCTGCGTGCGCGTGGTGCACGGCAAGGGCCTGGGCTCGCCGGGCAAGACGCCGGTGCTCAAGGGCAAGGTCCACAGCTGGCTGGTGCAGAAGAACGAGGTGCTCGCCTTCGTGCAGGCGCGCGGCGACGAAGGCGGCGCGGGTGCCGTCGTCGTGCTGCTCAAGCCCACGTGACCGGCGTCGCGGCGGCGCGGTCCAGCGGCAGCGGCGGCATGGGCCGGCCGTAGAGGCGCTGCACGCGCAGCGCCAGCGGCGGGTGCGCGTCGAACCAGCCGCCGCGCTCGGCCAGGCGCCCCATCAGCAGCAGGTGCTGCACGGTCGGCGGCCAGGGCGGATCCGACGGCATGGTGGCGGCCTCGGCGCGCTGCGTCATCGCCTTGCGAAGCACGCCGCCCAGGCCGTCGCGGCTGCGGGTCCACTGCACGGCGCGGGCGTCGGCCAGGAACTCGCGCTGGCGCGACACCGAAGCCTGCAGCGCGCGGCCGGCATACCAGCCGGCCGAACCGATGGCCATGATCGCGCCGCCGAACAGCATGGCCAGGCCGCCGCGCTCGCGCACCGCGTCGCCGAAGCCCCACACCAGCTCCAGGCCGGACACCATGCCGGCCAGCTGCATGTTCATGCGCGTGTCGCCCTCGTGGATGTGGCTGCATTCGTGGGCGACGATGCCCTGCAGCTCGTCGCGCGTCAGCAGGTCGAGCGCGCCCTGCGTGACCGCGACCACCGCGTCGTTCTCGTCCCAGCCGGCGGCGAAGGCGTTGATCGCCTGGTGGCGCGGCAGCACCCTGACCGTGGGCCGCGGCATGTGCGCGGCGATGCAGACCTCGTCGACGATGTTGCACAGGCGCTGCTCCGCATGCGAGGTGCCGGGACGCGCCTCGCGCGCGCCCACGCGGCGCGCCAGCCGCTCGGCGCCGCCGGCGGCCTGCAGGTTGGAGGTTTCGATCCACCAGCCGCCCAGCACCAGCAGCAGCGTGACGCCGACGTTCACGGCCAGGAACAGCGGCGGCACGTCCAGCGCGAAGGGCGACACCAGCGTCAGCAGCCACCAGCACAGTGCCAGGGCCAGGTGCACGCCGGCCACGGTGGCGGCCACCGCCAGGCCGAAGAAGAACAGGAGCCTCAGGGTGGCGCCGCGGGCGGCGTCCTGGTGCTCGAAGAAGCGCACGGCGCGCCCGTCAGAAGGCCAGGCGCGGCGCCTCGCGTTCCTCGGGCTTCTGCGTGGACTGCAGCATGGCGGCCTGGTCGAAGCCGAACACGCGGGCGGCGATCAGTGCCGGGAATTGCGCGGCGGCGTCGTTGTAGGCCAACACTTCGTCGTTGTACGCCTGCCGCGCGAAGCCGATGCGGTTCTCGGTGGAGGTCAGTTCCTCGCTGAGCGAACGCATGGTTTCGTCCGCCTTGAGTTCGGGGTAGCTCTCGGCCACGGCCATCAAACGGCCCAGGGTGCCGCCCAGTTCCTGTTCCGCCAGGGCCAGCGTGTTGACGGTGGCCGCGTCGGTGGGACGCACGCGGGCGGCAGCTGCCGCCGTCACCGCCGCGCCACGCGCGCGCGCCACGGCTTCGAAGGTGGCCGACTCGTGCGCCAGGTAGCGCCTGGCCACTTCCACCAGGTTGGGAATCAGGTCGTAGCGGCGCTTGAGCTGCACGTCGATCTGCGCGTAGGCGTTGGCGATCCTGTTGCGCCGCTGCACCAGCCGGTTGAACACCGCCATGATCCACAGGACCACGACCACCGTCGTCACGAGAACGCCCCAGGTAGCTACTTCCACGCGCACCCCTCCATGCCTGTTATCTGCCCATCATAGGGCCCGGGGGACGGCAGCTCAACCGTGAGTATTTCGCATCCAGTCCGCGGTCTGGAAGAAGGATTCGCGCAGGCGCAAGCGCAGTTCGGCGGGGACGCCGACCTCCTCCATCGCCTGGTCCATGCAGGCGAGCCACTGGTCCCGCTCGACCACGCCGATCCTGAAAGGCATGTGGCGCGCCCGCAGCCGCGGGTGCCCGAAGCGGTCCGTGTAGTACTGGGGCCCTCCCAGCCAGCCGCACAGGAACCAGAAGAGGTTCTGGCGGGCGCGTTCGAGCTCGGTTCCGTGGGAAGCTCGCAATGCCGCGTACTTCGGCTCCAGGTCCATCAGGTCGTAGAAGCGCTCGACCAGCGCCTTCACCTTCTCTTCGCCGCCGATCCACGCGAAGGGCGTGTCGTACGACGGCTTTTGTTCACTCTGCATGCCGCCATTGTCCCCGCGAAGCTATTCGGCGGCCTTGCGCAAGGTTTCCACGACCGGGCGGGCCAGCACTTCGCGCAGCCCCCACCAGCCGGCGGCCAGCGCCAGCACGGCGCCCGCCGCGGCGCCCGCCAGCGGCACGAGCGGCGAGGCCGTCCAGGTGAAGCCGAAGGCGTACTTCGCCAGCGCCCAGCCCACCACGCCCGCCACGATGCTGGAGAGGAAGCCGGCCAGCAGGCCCACGCCGACCAGTTCGGCGCGCTGCACCTGCCGCAGCAGGCTGCCGCGCGCGCCCACGGCGCGCCTGATCGCGAACTCGCGCGCGCGCTCCTCGCGCGTGGCGCTCACGGCGGCGAACAGCACCACCAGCCCCGCGGCCAGCGTGAAGCCGAACAGGAACTCCACGGCGCGGATCACCTTGTCCAGCACGCCCTGCACCTGCGAGATCGTGGCCGACATGTCGACGTTGGTCACGTTGGGGAAGGCGCGCACCAGCGCGTTGTCGAAGCCGCGCCGCTCCGGCGCGCGGAAGGCCCCCATGTAGGTCACGGGCATGTCCGGCAGTTCGCTCACCGGGTACATCACGAAGAAGTTCGCGCGCATCGAGCCCCAGTCCACCTTGCGCAGCGAGGTGATCTTCGCCTCGCTCGTCATGCCGGCGATGTCGAAGCGCAGCGTGTCGCCCAGCTTCAGCCCCAGCGTGGCCGCGATGCCCTCTTCCACGCTCACCGCGCCCTCCTCCTCGGGCTGCCAGCGGCCCGCCACCACCTGGTTGTGCTCGGGCTGCTGCGCGGAAAAGGAGAGGTTGAACTCGCGGTCCACGAGGCGGCGCGCGCGGTCCTCGACGAAATCGTCGGGCGAGATGCCGCGGCCGTTCACGGCCACCAGCCGCCCGCGGAACATCGGGAACCAGTCCATGCGCTGCACGCCGTTGGCGCGCAGGTTCTGCACGAAGGCCTGGCTCTGTTCGGGCAGCACGTTGATCACGAAGCGGTTGGGCGCGTCGGGCGGCGTCGCCTGGCGCCAGCTCGCGATCAGGTCCGTGCGCAGCAGCACCAGCAGCACCAGCGC
>DASWUI010000575.1:0-4656 GCA_036401715.1 Ramlibacter sp.
GACATCGTCAACGTCGACGTCACCGTCATCAAGGACGGCTGGTACGGCGACACCAGCCGCATGTTCATCGTCGGCGAGGCTTCCATCGCGGCCAAGCGCCTGGTGCAGATCACCTACGACGCCATGTGGCACGGCATCGTGCAGGTCAAGCCGGGCGTGCGCCTGGGCGACGTCGGCTGGGCGATCCAGAAGTTCGCCGAGAGCAACGGCTTCTCGGTGGTGCGCGAGTTCTGCGGCCACGGCATCGGCCGCAACTGCCACGAGGACCCGCAGGTCCTGCACTACGGCAAGCCCGGCACGCTGGAGGAACTGGTGCCCGGCATGACCTTCACCATCGAGCCCATGATCAACGCCGGCCGGCGCGACGTGAAGGAGTTCGGCAACGACGGCTGGACCATCGTCACCAAGGACCAGTCCCTGTCGGCGCAATGGGAACACACGGTGCTGGTCACCGAGACCGGCTACGAGGTGCTGACCCTGTCCGAAGGCAGCCCGCCGCCTCCGCCCTTCGTGCCGCCGGCCTACCTCAAGGGATGAAGACGAACGTCATCCCCGCGGAGGCGGGGACCCAAGGCGCCCGTGGCCCCCAGGGGGCGGACGCTTTGGGTTCCCGCCTGCGCGGGAATGACGGAGGGGTCCGCGACAGCTACAAGGCCCGCAAGGCGCAGCTGCTCGCCTCGCTGCAGTCCGACGGCGGTTCCACCCGCAGCATCAAGTCGCTGCTGCAGGCCCTGGCGCAGGCCGCCGACGAGGCGCTGAAGGCGCTCTGGCAGAACGCCGGCATGCCGGCCGGCGTGGCGCTGGTGGGCGTCGGCGGTTTCGGCCGCGGCGAACTCTTCCCGCATTCGGACGTCGACGTCCTGCTGCTGATGCCCGACGGCGTCACCTGCGAGGGCGATGCATCGCTGAAGCAGCGCGTGGAGAAGTTCATCGGCAGCTGCTGGGACTCCGGCCTGGAAGTCGGCTCCAGCGTGCGCACGGTCGAAGAGTGCCTGGCGGTGGCCGGCGAGGACGTGACCGTGCAGACTTCGCTGCTGGAGGCACGCCTGGTCACCGGCTCGCGCAAGCTGTTCACGGCCTTCCAGGAGCGCTTCCGCGCCCGCATCGACCCGCGCGCCTTCTTCACCGCCAAGACGCTGGAGATGCGCCAGCGGCACACCAAGTTCGAGAACACGCCCTACGCGCTGGAGCCGAACTGCAAGGAATCCCCCGGCGGCCTGCGGGACCTGCAGGTGATCCTGTGGGTGGCCAACGCCGCCGGCTTCGGCAGGAGCTGGGACGAGCTCGCGCGCCGGGGCCTGGCGACGGCCTTCGAGGCACGCCAGATCAAGCGCAACGAGGCGCTGCTGTCCACCATCCGCGCGCGGCTGCACGTGGTGGCCGGCCGGCGCGAGGACCGGCTGGTCTTCGACCTGCAGAACGCGGTGGCCGAGTCCTTCGGCTACAAGGCGGTGGTCCGCCCCGACGGCCGCACCCTGCAGCGCCCCAGCGAGCGGCTGATGAAGCGCTACTACTGGGCGGCCAAGGCGGTGGCCCAGCTGAACCAGATCCTGCTGCTGAACATCGAGGAGCGGCTCAACCCCGCGGCCTCGGAAGCGCGCCCGATCAACGAGCGCTTCTGCGAGAAGGCCGGGATGATCGAGGTCGCGAGCGACGACCTGTACCTGAAGAACCCGCGCGCCATCCTCGAAACCTTCCTGCTGTACCAGGCGACGCCGGGCATCAAGGGCCTGTCCGCCCGCACCCTGCGCGCCCTGTACAACGCGCGCAAGGTGATGGACGCGAACTTCCGCAACGACCCGGAGAACCACAAGACCTTCCGGGCCATGCTGATGCAGCCGCGCGGCATCACGCACGCCATGCGGCTGATGAACCAGACCTCGGTGCTGGGGCGCTACCTGTGGGTGTTCCGGCGCATCGTCGGCCAGATGCAGCACGACCTGTTCCACGTCTACACCGTGGACCAGCACATCCTGATGGTGCTGCGCAACGTGCGGCGCTTCTTCATGGCGGAGCATGCGCACGAGTATCCGTTCTGCTCGCAGCTGGCGGCCGGCTGGGACAAGCCCTGGATCCTCTACACGGCCGCCCTGTTCCACGACATCGCCAAGGGACGCGGCGGCGACCATTCCGACCTGGGCGCCCGCGAGGTGCGGCGCTTCTGCCGGCAGCACGGGATCGACGCCGCGGACTGCAAGCTGATCGAATTCCTCGTGCGCGAGCACCTGGCCATGAGCCGCGTCGCGCAGAAGGAAGACCTGGGCGATCCGGCGGTGATCCGGGCCTTCGCCGACCGGGTGGGCGACGAGCGCCACCTCACCGCCCTGTACCTGCTGACCGTGGCGGACATCCGCGGCACCAGCCCCAAGGTGTGGAACGCCTGGAAGGGCAAGCTGCTGGAGGACCTGTACCGCTACACGCTGCGCGCGCTGGGCGGCGGCACGCCCGACCCGAAGGCGGAGATCGAGGCGCGCAAGCGCGAGGCGCTGGTGCAGCTGCAGCTGCACGCCCTGCCGTTCGAGGCGCACAAGAAGCTGTGGGACACCCTGGACGTGGGCTATTTCATGCGCCACGAAGCGGGCGACATCGCCTGGCATACCCGCCACGTGTCGCGCCACGTCGGCACCGCCAAGGTGATCGTGCGCGCGCGCATGTCGCCCGTGGGCGAAGGGCTGCAGGTGCTGGTCTACACGAAGGACCAGCCGGACCTGTTCGCGCGCATCTGCGGCTACTTCGACCAGGCGGGCTTCAGCATCCTGGACGCCAAGATCCACACCGCCACCAACGGTTACGCGCTGGACACCTTCCAGGTCGTGACGGCCATGATGCCGGACCACTACCGCGAGCTGTGCAGCATGGTGGAGTCGGAGCTCGCCGGCACCATCGCCGCCGCCGGTCCGCTGCCGCCGCCCAGCCGCGGGCGCGTGTCCCGGCGGGTCAAGAGCTTCCCCATCCCGCCGCGGGTCGAACTGCACCCCGACGAAAAGGCGCAGCACTGGCTGCTGTCGATCTCGGCCAGCGACCGGGTGGGCCTGCTGTATTCGATCGCGCGCGTGCTGGCGCGCCACAAGCTGAACCTGCAGCTCGCCAAGGTGAGCACGCTCGGCGAGCGGGTGGAGGACACCTTCCTGATCGACGGGCCGGAGCTGCAGCAGAACAGGAAGCAGATCGAGATCGAGACGGAGCTGCTGGAAGCGCTCGCCGCCTGATCCCGCCGGCGCGTCTGCGCCGGAGGTTTACGCCAAATCCTTATGATGCTGAGAACTGGCAGCGCCTGCTGTCCAGCTAGCATCGCCCTCGGCCGAAAACCCGGCCGTCGTTTGGAGAAGGAACCACATGCTCAAGACCCCCGCGCGCCGCGGTCTCGTGCTGCTCGCGCTCGCCGCGGCCACGGGCTGCGCATTCGCCCAGAAAACCGCCGCCCCCGCCGCCAACTGGCCGACCAAGCCGGTGCGCATCCTCGTCGGCTTCCCCGGCGGCTCCACGCCCGACCTGGTGGCGCGCACGCTCGCCGAGCCGCTGTCCAGGGCGCTGGGCCAGCCCGTCATCGTGGAGAACAAGCCGGGCGCCGGCGGCAACATCGCCGCCGACATGGTGGCCAAGGCCACCGACAACCACACGATCGGCGTGCTGATCAACGGCAACATGACGATCGCCAAGCTGCTGAACCCGGCGACGCCCTTCGACCCGCAGAAGGACCTGGCGCCCATCAGCCTGATCGGCACGGCCCCGCTGCTGCTGACCGCGCCGGTCAACGCGCCCGGCAAGGACGCGCAGGAGTTCTTCCTGGCCGCGCGCAACGCCGGCCAGAAGTGGAGCTACGGCACGCCCGGCATCGGCACCGTGGGCCACATCGGCATGGAGCTGCTGAAGTCCAGGACCAACATGGACCCGGTGCACGTGCCCTATCCGGGCAACCCGCAGGTGATCAACGCGCTGATCAGCGAGCAGATCCACCTGTCACTGCTGCCGCCGGGCCTGGCCGCGGCGCAGATCCGGGCCGGCAAGCTCAAGGCCATCGGCGTCACCTCCACCAGCCGCAGCCCGCTGGTGCCCGAATACCCCAGCCTGCACGAGCAGGGGGTGCGCGGCTTCCAGCTGGAGATCTGGACGGCGGCGGCGGCCCCGAAGTCGCTGCCCCGGCCGATCGTGGACAAGCTGTCGCGCCACATCGTGGAGATCGTGCGCCAGCCCGAAGTGCGCCAGAAGCTGTTCCAGCAGGGCTGGCAGGTGGCGGGCACCTCGCCCGAGGGCCTGGCCAACCGCGTGAAGCAGGAGACGGCGCTGCTTGGCGGGGTCATCGCCATGCGCGGCATCAAGGTCGAATAAGGCGCGCCCCGCGCCGCGGGCGCCGCTCAGCGGCGGCGCGCGCCCGGGCTCTTGCCGGGGCGCAGCGGCCCCACGGCCTCGCGCATCATCTTGAGCAGGGCCAGCATGACGCCGGCGCCCAGCAGGGCCATCCCGGCGGACCCGATGGAGAAGCCCGGTGCCGGCGGCCCGCCGCGGAAGACGTCCACCACGAACTCGCCGCCGATGAAGGCGCCGAAGACGCCGACCAGGACCTCCTCGACGCGGTGGACCGTGCCCTTGCTGCCCAGCATCGCCCCGGCCAGCCAGCCGGCGGCGGCGCCCAGGGCGCACCAGCTGTAGAACTTG
>DASWUI010000576.1:0-6118 GCA_036401715.1 Ramlibacter sp.
ATCCAGCTGGTGCAGAAGAACAAGCACATCAAGCTGGCCGGCAACGACAAGCTGCGCATCGAGAAGTCGCTGGTGGACGTGAAGGAGAGGGCGCAGATGGTGCGCGACGTGCTGCGGTCGCTGGGGCAGCCGAAAGTGACGGAGCCCGCCTGAGCCTCATCCCCGCGGAGGCGGGGACCCGAGGCTTGCACCGACCCATGAACGAACTGATCGCCCTCGCCGCCCTCGCCATCGCGCTGGCGCTGCGCCCATGGCGCCTGCTGCGCCCAGGGACGACGCTCGTCACGCCGCTGCTCGCCACGCTGGTCATCCTGCCTTGGCTGTGGGCGCTCCCCGCGCTGCATCGCGCGCCCCTGCAGCTGCACTGGTCCGGCGCCGTGCTGGTGCTGCTGATGCTCGGCTGGCCGCTGGCCGTGCCGGTGCTGCTGGCGGTGGGCGGCATCGCGTGGGCGATCTCGCCGCTGACCGCGCAGGCCGCGCTGGCGATCGCGGTGTGGCAGGGCGTGGTGCCGGCGACCTTCGCGCTGGCGCTGGGCGCGGTGCTGCGCAGGTGGCTGCCGGCGCATCCCTTCGTCTACGTGCTCGGGCGCGGCTTCCTGGGCGCCGTCCTGTGCCTGTTCGCGGCCGGCCTGCTGGCGCAGCACTTCGGCGCGCCGCTGCCCGGGGTCACCGGCAGCCTGGGGCGGGTGGCGCACTGGCTGATGGCGTGGGGGGATGCGTTCATCACCGGGATGCTCACGGCGATCTTCGTGGCGTTCAAGCCGGGGTGGCTGTTGACGTGGTCGGATGAGAGGTACCTGGCGGGGCGTTGAACTTCCCGTCATCCCCGCGCAGGCGGGGACCCGAGGCGTTGGAACCGGAGGACCGCCGGTGGCGGTCCGGACACGGGCGCCTTGCGTTCCCGCCTCCGCGGGAATGACGGAAAGAGGGGATGCGAAAATCGGCGCATGCCTTTCACCGAACCCTCCCCCGGCCTCGCCATCCAGGGCTTCACCCCGCCGCTGTCCCTGAAGGACTTCCGCCTGATCGCCTTCGACATGGACTCCACCCTCATCAACATCGAGTGCGTGGACGAGATCGCCGATGCCGTGGGCCGCAAGGAGGAAGTCGCCGCCATCACCGAAGCCGCCATGCGCGGGGAGATCGCCGACTACAAGGAAAGCCTGCGCCGGCGCGTGGCGCTGCTCAAGGGCGTCACCGTGGCCGACATGGAGATGATCTACACCGAGCGGCTGCAGCTCAATCCCGGCGCCGAGAAGCTGGTGCAGGCCTGCAAGGCCGCGGGCCTGAAGACCCTGCTGGTCTCCGGGGGCTTCACCTTCTTCACCGACCGCGTCCGCGACAAGCTGGGCATCGACTTCACCCGCTCCAACGTGCTGGAGATCCGCTCGGGCCCCAACTGCGGCGAACTCACCGGCCGAATGGTGGACCAGCCCTGGGGCGACATCTGCGACGGCGCCGAAAAGCGCAGGATGCTGCTGGAGACCTGCGCGCAACTGGGCATCTCCCCGAAGCAGGCCATCGCCGTGGGCGACGGCGCCAACGACCTGCCCATGATGGGCGAGGCCGGCCTGTCGGTCGCCTACCACGCCAAGCCGAAGGTGCGCGAGCAGGCGATGGTGCAGATCAATGCGGGCGGGCTGGATCGGCTGCTGGAAGTCGTACGGTAAAGGTGGTGCCGGCCCCCAGCCGGCTGTCCACGGTGATCGTGCCGCCGTGCGCCTGCACCGCGTTCTTCACGATCGCCAGGCCCAGGCCGGTGCCCTGGATGTTGCCCACGTTGCTTGCCCGGTGGAACGACTCGTACAGGTGCGGGATCTCCTCGGCGGGGATGCCGATGCCCTGGTCGCGCACCCGGAATACCGCCTCGCCGTCCTCGCGCTGCGCGCGGAACAGCACGTGGCCGCCCGTGGGCGAGTACTTCAGCGCGTTGGACAGCAGGTTGCCGAAGATGTGGCGCAGCAGCTTCTCGTCGTAGCTGCCGCGCGCGACCTCGGGCGCCACCTCGCACACCACTTCGGCCTTGCTCGCGGGCTGCTGCAGCCGCGCCTCTTCCACCAGTTCGCGGCACAGCGTGCGCAGGTCCACCGCCGCGGGCCTGAACTCCAGCAGCTTGGCGTCAGCGCGCCCGAGCAGCAGCACGCGGTCCAGCATGCGCGACATGCGCTGCACGCCGGCCGCGATGCTGTCCAGGGTCTCGCGCTTCTCCTGCGGCGGCAGCCGGTCGCCGTAGTGCCGCAGCAGTTCCTCCGCCGACAGGATCGCCGCCAGCGGCGTGCGGAACTCGTGGCTGGTCATGGCGACGAAGCGCGAGCGCAGTTCGTTCAGCGCCTTCTGCTGCTCCAGCGCCTCCCGGATCTCCGCCTCCGACTTCTTGCGGCCGGTGATGTCCAGGAAGGTCCAGATCACGCCCGAGTCGGGGTCGTTGGGCTTCACGCAGCTGCCACCCATCTCCACCCAGAACAGCTCGCCCGTGCGGCGCTTGAGCTGCATCTCGCACGTATAGGCATTGGTGGCGACGAGCGCGGCGCGCGCCTCCACGCCGAAGCGCTGCCAGGCCTCGGTGTCCGGGTGCAGGTAGTCCGAGCCCTGCCCGATCAGCACCTGCCGCGGGTAGCCGAGCATCTGCGCGAATTTTTCGTTGACCCACTCGTGCCGGCGCCTGACCGACAGCACGATGCCCACCACCGCGTTGTTCAGGATCGCCTCGCGCTCCGACATCGTGCGCTGCAGCTGCTCCTCCAGCTCCTTGCGCCGGGTGATGTCCATGATCACCCACACCGTGCCCTGCTGCAGGTCCTCGCGGCTCACGCCTTTGCCCGACAGCAGGATCCACAGCCGCGTGCCGTCGAAGCGCTGCACTTGCAGCTCGCGCTCGTACACCCTCCCGTGCGCGACCGCGTCGGCGACTTCCGCGCCCACTTCCAGGTACTCCTCGCGCGAGAGGTAGAAGGGCTCCATGGAGACGACGGGCTGGCCGCCGGCCCCGAACATTTCCATCATGGCGCGGTTGGCCCAGCGCAGGCGCCCGTCGGCGGTGAGGAAGCAGATGCCGACGATGGAGTTGTCCAGGATGATCTCGCGCTCCTCCAGCACCATCTTCAGGCGCCGCTCGGAGTCCGAGAGCACCTCCACCATCGCGTGCTCCGCGTCCAGCCGCGCCTGCGCCTGCTCGCGGAAGCGCCGCGCCACGTTGATGCGGGCGGCCAGCGCGAAGGACAGCAGCACCATCTCCAGCGCCGACCCGATCAGCAGGGCGTTGGAGGTGAGGCCGTTGGACGGCAGCACGCCGGTGTTGTGGAGGAACAGCGTGAGCACGCCGGCCAGCAGCACGGCCCAGGCCGCCAGGTAATGCTTCGCCCCGCCGTGCCCGCGCCGCAGCGCCAGCACGCCGGACACCATCAGCGCCACCACGCTGAGCGGGGCCAGCACCGTCACGATCCAGGTGGACACCACGTAGGGCAGCGCCACGGCCGTGAGCAGCGTCAGCCCCCACAGCGCCGCCAGCGCGAGCAGGATGCGGTCCATCACCGGCATGTCGCGGTGGCTTTCCAGGAACCGCCGCGCGAAGAACATGCCGAACATCGCCGCCGTGCACAGGCCCGCCGGCGGCGACACGCTGTTCCACCACACCTGCCGCGGCCAGAGGAACTGGTAGCCGAGGCCGGTCAGCGCCGCCTGCGCCGTCGCCATGCCGGCCACGAACAGCACGTAGACCAGGTAGGCGCCATCGCGCACGGAGACGAACAGCAGCAGGTTGTAGAGGAACAGGCCGGTCAGCAGGCCGAAGTACAGGCTCAGGAGCGCATAGCTCGCCTGGTCGCTGCGCCACAGCGCGGACGGGCGCCACAGCCGCAGCGGGGCGGCCATGGTGCCCTGCGAAGCCAGGCGCAGGTAGATCGCGCTGGCCTGACCCGCGGGAAGCCACAGGGGCAGCACGTGGTTGCGGTGCGCGATCGCGCGGCTGGCGAAGGGCTCCAGGTCGCCGCCCACCTGGCGCTGCCAGCCACCCTCGCGCGCCGGCGAGAACAGCTCGAGGTGGTCCAGCGGGGGATACGCGAGCTCGAGCAGCCACTCCGGGTCGCTGCCGGCGGGTGCCCGGATCTCCAGCCGCAGCCAGATCGCTGAAGTGGTGAGGCCGAAATTGGCGGACGGGCCGCTGCTGCGCACCGGCCGGAAGCGCGCCTGCTGCTCGGGACGCAGGATGTCCTCGAGCCCGAGCCTGCCGTCCGGGTCCTCCAGGTAGGTCGCGTGCGGGGCGAGCGTGTACCGGTCGTGCGTGCCGATCGCGAGCGGCGTGCCCTGCCCCCATGCGCAGGGGGCCAGCAGCCAGAGCAGCAGGATGCGGAGGAAGCTCGCCCTCATGCAGCTCGACTATAGATCAAGCAGCTGCGCGCCCTCCCGAGCGCGGCCAGCCCGTGATCAGCCCCAGCGAGGAGGCGCGCCACAGGAGGAATCCGACGATGGAGAGGTTCAGCAGGTTCCAGGCGATGCCATTGAGGAAGGCCGCCCGGTAGGAGCCCGTGAGGTCGAACACGGCACCGGACATCCAGCCGCCCAGGGCCATGCCGAGCAGCGTCGCCATCAGCACGGTGCCCACGCGCGCGCCGGCTTCCTGCGGCGGGAAGTACTCGCGCACGATCAGCGCGTAGGCGGGCACGATGCCGCCCTGGAACAGCCCGAACAGCCCGGAGACGACGTACAGCGACACGAGGCTGTCCGAAGGCAGGAACATCAGCAGCGCGATGCCCTGCAGCAGCGAGCCGAGCAGCAGCGTGCGCAGCCCGCCGATGCGGTCGGAGATCCAGCCCGACACCAGCCGGCTCACCACGCCCAGCCCGAGCATCAGCGAAAGCATCTCGGCGCCGCGGGCGGCGCCGAAGCCGAGGTCGCCGCAGTAGGCGACGATGTGCACCTGCGGCATGGACATGGCCACGCAGCAGGACACGCCGGCCAGCGAAAGCAGCGCGAGCAGCACGTTGGGCGGCAGTCCGAGCGGACGCTTCGCGTCGACGCGGCCGGCAAACGCGCCGGCGGCGGCCGTGGCCGGCGCGGCCACCACTTCCTGCACCGGCGGGCGGCGCCGCAGGAACAGCGCCATCGGCACCATGGTGGCGATGCAGAAGATGCCCATGCCCAGGTAGGTCTGGCGCCAGCCGGCGGCGTCGATGAAGTACTGCATCACCGGCGGCCAGAAGGCGCCGGCGGTGTAGTTGCCGCTCATGCAGATCGCCAGGGCGATGCCGCGCCGCCGGTCGAACCAGCGCGAGGTGTCGGCCACCAGCGGCGCAAACGTGGCCGAGGTCCCCAGCATGCCGATGAACAGGCCCTGCGCGAACCCGAACCAGGCGAGCCCCGGCGCGAAGCTGGCGAGGATGTAGCCGGCGCCGAGCCCCACCGCGCCGACCATCACCACCAGCATCACCCCGAAGCGGTCGGCGATGCGCCCCATGAGGATGCCGCCGATGCCGAAGCCGATCATCGTCAGCGTGTACGGCAGCGAGGCGCCGCCGCGGTCGATGCCGAAGTCCTGCTGCATGCGCGGCAGCACCACCGTGATCGAGTACATGCCGGAGCCGCCGATCGTCATCAGCAGCAGCGACATGGCCAGCCGCGCCCAGGCGTAGGGGGACTCGACGGCGTCGCGGGAAGCGTTGGGCATGGGGACCGATTGGATACGATCCGGGCGATGGTGCAAACCGGGCGGGACCCGCGGTCCGGCAGCACCCCGCGAAACCGTCGGCGCGCGACTACAGTTCCCGCTGCCCCGTGCCGACGGCCGCGAACCCGGCGGCAACCTAAGGTGCGGGCACCACGAAGGACTTCGCATGCAAGGCAGCGCGCCACGCCATTTCTCCATGCTCCGGGAATTCCACCTGGCCGACTTCTTCACCCTCGGCAACGCCGCCTGCGGCGTGGGCGCCATCCTGCTGGCCATGCTCTACCTGACCAGCGGTGAGTTTGCGCATTTCCTGGCCGCCGCGGCACTCGCGCCGGCTGCCTTCGTGTTCGACGTGCTGGACGGACGCATTGCCCGGGCGCGCCATCAACACTCCGCCCTGGGCCGCGAACTCGATTCGCTGTCCGACGTGATTTCCTTCGGCGTCGCTTCCCTGCA
>DASWUI010000577.1:0-3786 GCA_036401715.1 Ramlibacter sp.
CCCTGTTCGACGGCGGCCGCCTCGACGCGCAGCTGGCGGCGCGCCAGGCCGCCTTCGATGCCGCCAGCGAGAACTACCGCGCCAGCGTGCTGGCCGCCCTGCAGGACGTGGAGGACGCGCTGGTGGCGCTGGCCGCCGACCGCGAACGGCTGGCCGCCCTGCAGCGTGCGCTGGACGCCGCGCGCAATGCCTCGCTGCTGGCCAGCCAGAGGCACGCCAGCGGCCTCATCGACTTCCAGACCGTCCTGGAGACGCAGCGCACGCTGCTGTCCGTGCAGGACAGCGTCGCCAGCCTGCAGGCCGCGCTCGCGGCCGACCACGTGCGCCTCTACAAGGCGCTCGGCGGCGGCTGGCGCGGCAACCCACCGGAGATCCCTTCGTGAACGCCCCCGAATCCTCCCTCCGGGCGCTCCTGGGCCAGCAGGCCGTCGAGCGTCCCCTGTGGCGCCGTCCGCTCGCGTGGGTGGCGGCCGCGCTCCTCGTCCTGGCTGCGGGCAGCGCGTGGTTCTGGTCCACCTCCCGCGAAACTTCGGCGCAGCCCCGCTATGCGACCGAGACCGTGGCCCGCGGCAACCTGGTGGTGCGGGTCACCGCCACCGGCACCCTGCAGCCCACCAACAAGGCGAACATCGGCAGCGAGCTCTCCGGCACGGTGGCGCGCGTCAACGTGGACGTGAACGACCGGGTGACCAGGGGGCAGGTGCTGGCCCAGCTGGACACCAGCCGGCTGCAGGACCAGGTCGCGCGCTCGCGCGCCGCCCTGGACGTGGCGCGCGCCAACCTGCAGCAGGCGCAGGCGACCGCGCGCGAAGCCGCGGGCAACCTGCAGCGCCTGCAGGAAGTGGCGCGGCTGAGCGGCGGCAAGGTGCCTTCGCAGTCCGAGCTGGCTTCGGCCGAGGCCGCCGTGACCCGCGCGCAATCCGCGGTGGCGAGCGCGCAGGCGGGAGTCACCGACGCCCGCGCGGCGCTGAGTGCCGACGAAACCAACCTGCGCAAGGCCTCGATCCGTTCGCCCATGGACGGGGTGGTGCTCTCGCGCTCGGTCGATCCCGGCAATGCGGTGGCGGCGTCGCTGCAGGCGGTCACGCTGTTCACGCTGGCCGAGGACCTCACGCGCATGAAGCTGGAAGTGAACGTCGACGAGGCCGACGTGGGCCTGGTGCAGCAGGGCCAGAGGGCCACCTTCACCGTCAGCGCCTATCCCAACCGCAGCTACCCCGCCGTGATCCGGCGCGTGAGCTACGGCTCCACCACCAAGGACAACGTCGTCACCTATATCGCCGAACTGCAGGTGGAGAACCGCGACCTGAGCCTGCGCCCGGGGATGAGCGCGACCGCCTCGATCCTCGCCACCGAGCGCAACGACGTGCTGCTGGTGCCCAACGCGGCGCTGCGCTTCTCGCCCGATGCTGCCGCCGGCGCGCCCGCCGGCGGCAGCGGCATCGTCGGCAAGCTGATGCCGCGCATCCCGCGCTCCGGACAGGGGCGGCAGGCCGGGATGAGCACCGCGGCGGCACGCCAGGTGTGGGTGCTGGAGAACGGCCAGCCGGCGGCGGTGGCGGTGGTGCCGGGCGTGTCCGACGGCCGCATGACCGAGATCGCGGGCGGCGAGCTGAAGGCAGGCATGGCCGTCATCGTCGGCCAATCGGCCAGGGCGGCCCCGTGAGCACCGGGCCGGGTGGGCCCCCGCTGATCCGGCTGCGCGGGGTCGGCCGCGTGTACGGCCAGGGCCAGGCGGAGGTCCATGCCTTGCGCGACGTGGACCTCGACATCGAGCGCGGCGAGTTCGTGGCCATCATGGGGCCCAGCGGCTCCGGCAAGTCCACGGTGATGAACATCATCGGCTGCCTCGACTCCCCCACCAGCGGCGAGTACCTGTTCGAGGGCGTGCCGGTGCACGGCATGACGCGCAACCAGCGGGCGCTGCTGCGGCGCAGCCAGCTCGGCTTCGTGTTCCAGGGCTTCAACCTGCTGCCGCGCACCTCGGCCCTGGAGAACGTGGAACTGCCGCTGCTGTACCGCGGCGCCGGCGCGACCGCGCGCGAGCAGGCGGCGCGCGAAGCGCTCGCCTCCGTCGGCCTGCAGGGCCGCGAGGCGCACACGCCCGCGGAGCTCTCCGGCGGACAGCAGCAGCGCGTCGCGATCGCACGCGCCCTGGTCACCCGTCCCACCGTGCTGCTGGCCGACGAGCCCACCGGCAACCTCGACACCCAGCGCGGCCGCGAGATCATGGAGCTGCTGCGCACGCTCAACGAGCAACGCGGCATCACCATCGTGATGGTCACGCACGAGCCGGACATGGCGGCGTATGCCGGACGCACCGTGCGCTTCGTCGACGGCCGCATCGCCAGCGACACGGCCGCGGCCGCGCGGCCCGCGCCGGCGCCGGCGCCGGCGCAGGAGGCGGCCTGAGATGTGGTGGAACACCTTCCTGCTGTCGCTGCGCGAGATCCGCCGCAACCTGCTGCGCTCCTTCCTCACGGTGCTGGGCGTGGTGATCGGGGTGGCGGCGGTGATCACGATGGTGACGCTGGGCAACGGGGCCACCCGCGCGGTGTCCGACCAGATCTCCAGCCTGGGCAGCAACCTGCTGATGATCCGTCCCGGACAGCGGCTGGGCCCGGTCGGCGACGCGGCCGGCCAGCAGCCGTTCAAGGAGGCGGACGCGCAGGCGCTCGCCAGCCAGGTCGGCGGCATCCGCGCGGTCGCGCCTTCGCAGGGCGCCGGGGTCACCGCGGTGTACGGCGCGCGCAACTGGTCGACGCGCGTGACCGGCAGCACCATCGCGTACTTCGACACCAGCAACTGGAAGCTGGCGAGCGGCCGGGTCTTCACCGAGGCGGAGGAACTGGCCGGCGGCTCGGTGTGCGTGATCGGCGAGACGGTGCGCCGCGAGCTCTTCGGGGCGCAGGACGCGCTCGGGGCGCAGCTGCGCGTCAAGCAGTTCAGCTGCCAGGTGATCGGCATCCTCGCCTCCAAGGGGCAGGCGGCGATGGGCAGCGACCAGGACGACACCATCGTCATGCCCCTGCACACCGTGCAGAGGCGCCTGACGGGCAACCAGAACGTGCAGACGCTGCTGGTCTCGGTGGAGGACGGCGCCGACGGCGAGCGGGTGAAGCGCGCCATCCGCGAGCTGCTGCGCGAGCGGCGCAAGCTCTCGGAGACGGACGAGGACAACTTCAACATCATGGACACGCGGCAGATCGCCGACACGCTGTCCGGAACCACGCGCGTGATGACCATGCTGCTGGGCGCGGTGGCCGCGGTGAGCCTGCTGGTGGGCGGCATCGGCATCATGAACATCATGCTGGTGAGCGTGACCGAGCGCACGCGCGAGATCGGCGTGCGGCTGGCGATCGGCGCGATGGAGCGCGAGGTCCTGCTGCAGTTCCTGATCGAGGCCGTGGTGCTGGCCTGCGTGGGCGGCATGGTGGGCGTGGTGCTCGCCTTCGGCGCCTCGGTGCTGCTGGCGCAGCTGATGTCCGTGCCTTTCCTGTTCGACCCCGGCATCAACCTGGTGTCGTTCGGCTTCTCCGCCGCGATCGGGATCGTGTTCGGCTATTTCCCGGCGCGGCGCGCCGCCCGCCTCGACCCGATCGAGGCGCTGCGGCACGAATAGGGCGCTACCGCGACAGGGCCGCCGCCGGGCCCCACTGCTGCACGCGCTCCTCGCGCGGCGCCTCGCGGGCCCAGGCCCGGGCGGCGCGCAGCGTGTCGCGGAAGGCTTCCGCGTTGCGCAGCAGCCATTCGCGGTCTTCCGCCGGCATGGCATGGCCCTCGCCG
>DASWUI010000578.1:0-4509 GCA_036401715.1 Ramlibacter sp.
GTGGTCGGGGCCTGCATAGGGGCGATCCTGTTCACGATGGGCCGGCAGCTGCTTGCGCTGTACCTCTCCAGCGCCGCGGTGGTGTCGGCGTATGGCGCGGCCGGCTCGCTGATCGTGCTGCTGATGTGGATCTATTTTTCATCGGCGGTGCTGCTGTTCGGCGCGAGCTGCGCCCGCGCGCTGGAGGAACACGTCGCCGGGCAGCATGGCGCGCCGCAGGTGCCGAAGGTGGAGCGGCGCAAGGGGGAGCGGCGGCTGCGGGCGGGGATGCCGGCGCATTGAAGGTCCGCGACACCGCACTCACCGCGGCAGCAACGACCGCCTCTGCGCCATCACCAGCGCCAGCGCCGCCACGATCCCCACCAGCAGCAGCATCGCCAGCCCCCACCGGTACCCCACCTCGCGGGTCCACATCAGCCCGAGCAGCAGCGGCGCGATCGCCCGCGCGATCGCCTGCGGCAGGCCCAGCGCGCCATTGAGCGAGGCCACGTGTTCCCGGTTCACGTACTGCGCGATCGCGGTCCCCTTGACGATGGTGAGCATGCCGTTTCCCAGCCCGTAGAGCACCACGAAGGCGAGACCCGCCGCCGGTGAGGCCGCGCCGGCGATCAGCGCCGCCAGCGCCAGCGGGATCAGCACCGGGATCAGCCGGTTGGCCACGTGCAGGTCGAAGCGGTGCTCGAAGAAATACAGCAGCAGGCGCCCCAGCACCTGCATCACGCCGATGGTGGCGGGAATGGCGATCACCCATGCCTCGCGCAAGCCGCTTTCGCGCAGCAGGCTGATCAGGTGCGGCGGGATGGCCGCCGTGATCGCCATCATGCCCACCACGAACACGCCGATCAGCAGGAAGGGCGCGCTGCGCAGCAGCGCCGAAGGCGAATGGCCGCTGGCCGCCTGCACCACGCCTGCCGGCGGCGCACCGCGCAGGCAGACCGCGTGCAGCGGGGCGCACACCAGCAGGTGCACGGCGGCCAGCACCAGCAGCGCGTCGCGCCAGCCGAGGGCGGAGATCAGCCAGGCCGACAGCGGGATGAACACGCTGCTGGCCAGGCCGCCCAGGAAGGTCATGGTGATGATGGCGCGCCGGAAGTCCTGCGGGAAGCGGCGCGTGACGACGGCGAACACGGGGTTGTAGAGCGTGGCGGCGAGCGCCGCGCCGAGCACGAACCACGCGGCATAGAAGCCCTCGACGGAGCGGATGAAGGCATGCGCCGCCAGCGCCGCGGCCACCAGCAGCGAGCCGCCCGTCATGACCGCCCGCTCGTGCCCGCGGTCGATCCAGCGGCCCACGGGATAGGCGAACACCCCTTCGGCCAGCAGCGCCAGGCTGAAGGCGAGCGAGGACTGCGCGCGCGTGAGCCCCAGCTCGCGCTCCACCGGCTCCAGCAGCAGGGCGAAGGTGTAGAAGACGCTGCCCCAGGTGATCAGCTGGGCCAGCGAGAGCCACAACACCAGCCGGCGGTCGTGTCCCCTGTTCTCGTTCTGCATCCAGGCTAGTGTATTGAGGACGCCGGGCCGACGCTGCGGCCGCTAGGTGCTCGCCGGCAGCACGCGCCGGTACTGCACCGCTTCGGCCACGTGCACCGTCTCCACCGGGCGCGATGCGCCCAGGTCGGCGATCGTGCGCGCCACCTTCAGCACCCGGTGGGTGGAGCGGGCGCTCCAGCCCAGGCGCCCTGCGGCCATGCGCAGGAACTCGCCGGCCGCGGGGGCCAGGCCGGCATGCAGGTCGATCTCCTCTCCCTGCAGCGCGTGGTTGCTCTTGCCCTGGCGCCCCAGGGCGCGCTCGCGCGCCTCGCTGCAGCGCGCCCGCACGGCCTGCGTGGGCTCGCCGGCCGGCGCATCGAGCAGTTCCGCCGGGCCGAGCGCCGGCACCTCCACGTGCAGGTCGATGCGATCGAGCAGCGGACCGGAGAGCCGTCCCTGGTAGCGCGCCACCTGCTCCGGCGTGCAGCGGCAGGGACGCCCCGAGCCGAGCCAGCCGCAAGGGCAGGGGTTCATCGCGGCCACCAGCTGGAAGCGCGCGGGGAACTCGCTGCGGCGTGCCGCCCGCGCGATGGTGATGCGGCCGGTCTCCAGCGGCTCGCGCAGGGCCTCCAGGGCGGCGCGCGGGAACTCCGGCAGTTCGTCGAGGAACAGCACGCCGTGGTGCGCCAGCGAGATTTCGCCCGGACGCGGCGGCGAACCGCCGCCCACCAGCGCCACGGCGCTGGCCGAATGGTGCGGTGAACAGGTCGGGCGCTGCGCCCAGTGCTGCAGCACGAAGCGGCCGGCAAGGCTCGCGATGGCGGCGCTCTCCAGGGCCTCGTGCACCGACATCGGCGGCAGCAAGCCGGCGAAGCGCTGGGCCAGCATCGACTTGCCCGCGCCGGGCGGGCCGACCATCAGCAGGCTGTGGCCGCCGGCGGCGGCGATCTCCAGCGCACGGCGCGCGCCCGCCTGTCCCTTCACATCCGCGAGGTCCGGGTAGTCCGCGGCGGTGCAGGGCGCGCTCGCGTCCAGCCGTGTCCAGCCCTCGCCGGCGTCCTCCGGTGCATCGGTGCCTTCCGGCAGGAAATTGCGCACGACGTCGAGCAGGTGGCGCGCGCGCACCACGTGCGCGCCGGGCACCAGCGCGGCTTCCTCGGCGCTCGCCGGCGGCAGCACCAGCCGCGCCGCGACCGCTCCGGCATGCAGGGCGAGGCTGGTGGCGAGCGCGCCGCGCACCGGCCGCAGTTCGCCGGACAGGGACAGCTCGCCGGCGAACTCGTGGCCCGCCAGGCGCGAGGCATCGATCTGCCCGCTGGCCGCCAGGATGCCCAGGGCGATGGGCAGGTCGAAGCGGCCGGAGTCCTTGGGCAGGTCCGCCGGCGCCAGGTTCACGGTGATCCTCTTGTTGTGCGGGAACTCCAGCCCCGAATTGATCAGGGCCGAGCGAACGCGCTCCCGCGCCTCCTTCACCTCCGTGTCGGCCAGCCCGACGAGCATGAAGTTGGGCAGGCCGTTGGCCAGGTGCACCTCGACCGTTACGGAAGCGGCTTCCAGCCCGACCAGGGCACGGCTTTGCACCAAACACAGGCTCACGGCGCGTCTCCTCCCCTTTCGGGTGCATGCGGGTGGCCCGCGCGCGCCAGCGGCAGCAACCGGCACCGGCGTGGTGCGGAAACCCGGCGCCTGCGGGGCCGTGCGCGCTTAACGCGGGCCCCCTGCGGTGCGAGGACGCGGAATTTCCTTCTTGTGAAGGATGGCACGCGTCCTGCTAACCACCCCTGCAGGACTTCCCAAAACCCGAACCGAACGGAGAACCCTTGATGAAATCGAAACTTGCCGTGCTGGTGTCCACGCTGGCCGCCTCGGGCGCGCTGATGGCGCAGCCCAAGGCGCCGGAGCCCGACTACACGCTGTCCTTCAACGTGGGCGCGGTGACGGACTACCGCTACCGCGGCATCTCGCAGAGCCGCCTGAAGCCGGCGCTGCAGGGCGGGGCGGACTTCGCGCACAAGAGCGGGTTCTACGTCGGCACCTGGGCCTCCACCATCCGCTGGGTCGAGGACGCGGGCGGCAACGCCGACGTCGAGGTGGACATCTACGGCGGCTACAAGACCAGCTTCGGCGACTTCGGCGTGGACGTCGGCGTGCTGCGCTACCTGTACCCGAACTCCGAACTGGCCGTCAGCCCCAACACCACCGAGCTGTACGTCGCCGGCACCTACGGTCCCGCCACGCTGAAGTACTCCCACTCCACCACCAACCTGTTCGGCTTCGCCGACAGCAAGGGCAGCGGCTACCTCGACCTGACGGCCACCTTCGACACCGGCTTCTGGGGCCTCACCGTCACGCCGCACGTGGGCCACCAGCGCGTGAAGAACAACTCCGGCGCCTCCTACACCGACTGGTCGGTGGCGCTGGGCAAGGACTTCGGCAACGGCCTCACGGCCTCGCTGGCCTACGTCGACACCGACACCGATGCCTACTTCGCGCCCAACGGCAAGAACCTGGGCCGGGCCGGCGCGGTGCTGGGCGTCAAGTACAGCTTCTGATCCCCCGCCTCTCGAAGGAGCCAGCATGAAACTCGTCACCGCCATCATCAAACCCTTCAAGCTCGACGAAGTCCGGGAGGCGCTCTCGGCAATCGGCGTGCAGGGCATCACGGTCACCGAAGTCAAGGGCTTCGGACGGCAGAAGGGCCACACCGAGCTGTACCGCGGCGCCGAATACGTCGTCGACTTCCTGCCCAAGGTGAAGATCGAGGCGGCGGTGGCGGACGACCTGGTGGAACGCGTCATCGAGGCCGTCGAAGGCGCCGCGCGCACCGGGAAGATCGGCGACGGAAAGATCTTCGTGTACGACCTGGAGCAAGTCGTCCGCATCCGCACCGGCGAGACCGGCAAGGAAGCGCTCTAAGCATTTCATTCCATACAAGAGAGCACTGACATGAGGAAATTTCTCGCTTCCCTGGCCGTGGGCCTGGGTCTCCTGGTGGGCAGCGTCGCCGCTGTCGCCCAGGCGCCCGCCACGCCGGCCGCT
>DASWUI010000579.1:0-3383 GCA_036401715.1 Ramlibacter sp.
GGGCAAGGCACGTGGCGGGTCAGCGCGGGCGCGAAGGTGACGGTGGGCACGGGGACATTGCACACCGGGCATGGATGGCGGGTCAAGCCCGCCATGACATGCCACATATGTCATCCCGGGCTTGACCCGGGATCCATGCGGACGAGCCTACTTCGCGACCAGTTCGCCCGGATCAGGCTGCGGGTGCGCGCGTGCCTCGGCCTTGTTCGCGCCCGGCACCTCGCGCCGCGCGAACAGCATGTACATGGTCGGCACCACGAACACCGTCAGCAGCGTGCCCAGCGCCATGCCGCCCACGATCACCCAGCCGATCTGCGTACGGCTCTCGGCGCCGGCGCCGGAGGCCAGCGCCAGCGGCAGCGCGCCCAGCACCATCGCGCCGGTGGTCATCAGGATGGGGCGCAGGCGCTGCGAGGCGGCCTTGATGATCGCCTCCACCATCTCCAGCCCCTGCTCGCGCAGCTGGTTGGCGAACTCCACGATCAGGATGCCGTGCTTGGTGATCAGGCCCACCAGCGTGATCAGGCCGATCTGCGAGTACACGTTGAGCGAGCCCCCGGACCACTTCAGCGCCAGCAGCGCGCCTATCATGGACAGGGGCACCGACAGCATGATCACCAGCGGGTCCACGAAGCTCTCGAACTGCGCGGCCAGTACCAGGAAGATGAAGAACAGCGCCAGCACGAACACGATGGCCAGCGCGCCCTGCGAGTTGCGGAACTCGCGCGACGTGCCGTTCAGGTCGGTGGTGTAGCCGGACTTCAGGACCCTGGCCGCGGTCTGGTCCAGGAAGTTCAGGGCCTGGCCGAGCGAATACTCGGGCGAGAGGCTGGCCGTGATCGAGACGGAGCGCCGCTGCCCGAAGTGGTTCAGCTCGCGCGGGCTGACGCTCTCGCGCACCTTCACCAGCGCCGACAGCGGGATCATGGTGTCGTTGCGCCCGCGCACGTTGATGCCGTCGATGTCCTCCGGGGTGCTGCGCCCGCTGGCCTGCGTCTGCACGATCACGTCGTACTGTTCCGCGTCGCGCTTGTAGCGGGTGACGATGCGGCCGCCCAGCATGGTTTCCAGCGCCTTGGCCACGACCTCGACGCTCACGCCCATGTCCGCCGCCTTCTCGCGGTCCACTTCGATGCGCAGCTCCGGCTTGTTCAGGCGCAGGTCGATGTCGGGCGAGACGATGCCGGGATTCCTGGCGATCTCGTCCATCATCTGCCGCGCCACGCGGCTCAGGTTCTCGTAGCTGTCCGAGGTCTGGATCACGAAGTTCACCGGCCGCTCGCGGAACCCCTGCCCCAGCGAGGGCGGCGTGATGATGAAGGCGTTCACGCCCGGCAGCGAATTGGTCTTGGGCGCCAGCTCGCGTGCCAGCTCCAGCGTGGTGCGCTCGCGCTTTTCCCAGTCGATGGTGCGGTAGATGACGCTCGCCTGCGACACCGTCGGGTTGCCGATGCTGCCGAAGATGCGGTCGAACTCCTTGTAGTCCTGCCCGAGCCGCTCGAGCTCGCGCGCGTAGCGGTTGGTGTACTCGAAGGTGGAGCCGTCCGGCGCGTTGACGCTCGCGAGGATCGTGCCGCGGTCCTCCAGCGGCGACAGCTCCTGGCGCATGGTCGGCCACACCAGGGCGATGCCCGCCGCGCTGGCCGCCATGATGGCGATCACCAGCCAGCGTGCCTGCAGCAGCGTGCCCATGAGGCGATGGGCGCCGGGCCGCGGGGTCCGGCGGGCCAGCAGCACCCAGCGCAGGGCCCGGCCGTAGCCGTCCTGCACGGCGGTGAGCCAGCGCTCCATGTGGCTGTCGAACCAGCTTGGGTTGGGGTTGTGCCGCAGCAGCTTGGAGCACATCATGGGCGTGAGCGTCAGCGCCACGAAGCCCGACACCAGCACCGCCCCAGCCAGCGCCAGCGCGAACTCCACGAACAGGCGGCCCGTGCGCCCCGGCGTGAACGCCAGCGGCGCGTACACCGCCACCAGCGTCAGCGTCATCGTGATCACCGCGAAGCCGATCTCGCGCGCGCCCTTGATGGCGGCCGAGAACGGGTCCAGCCCCTCCTCGATGTGCCGGAAGATGTTCTCCAGCATCACGATCGCGTCGTCCACCACCAGGCCGATGGCCAGCACCAGCGCCAGCAGCGTGAGCGTGTTGATGGTGAAGCCGGCCAGCGCCATCATGGCGAAGGTGCCGATCAGGCTGACCGGGATGGTGACGATCGGGATGATCGAGGCGCGGAAGGTCCGCAGGAAGACGAAGATCACCAGCGCCACCAGCAGGATGGCCTCGGCGATCGTCTTGTAGACGTTCTGCACCGAACGGTCGATGAACAGCGAGTTGTCGTTCGCGACGTCGATCTTCACGCCGGGCGGGAGGTCCTTCTCCAGCTGCGGGATCATGTCGCGCACGCCCCGCGAGAGGCTCAGCGGGTTGGCCGTGGCCTGCCGGATCACGCCGGCCCCGATCGCGACCTTGCCGTTCAGGCGGACCTGGCTGCGCTCGTCGGCCGCCGCTTCCTGCACGCGCGCCACGTCGCGCAGGCGCACCGGGAAGCCGTTGACGTTGCGGATGACGACGTTGCCGAACTGCTCGGGCCGCGTCAGGTCGGTCTGCGAGGTGACGCTGAACTCGCGCTGCTGCGACTCGATGCGGCCGGCCGGCAGCTCCAGGTTGCTGCGGCGGATCGCGTCCTCCACGTCCTGCGTCGTCAGGCGGTGGCCGGCCAGCTTCTCCTGGTCCAGCCAGACGCGCATGGCGTACTTGCGCTCCCCGAAGATCCGCACGTCGGCCACGCCGGTCACCGTCTGCAGCCGCGGCTTGACGACGCGGTTGACCAGGTCGTTGATCTGCAGCGGCTGCAGCGAGTCGCTGGTGAAGGCCAGCCAGATCACGGGGAAGGCGTCGGCCTCCACCTTGGCGATCACCGGCTCCTCGATCGCCTGCGGCAGCTTGTTGCGCACGCGGGCGGTGCGGTCGCGCACCTCGGCCGCCGCCGCATCGGCGTCCTTCTCCAGCCGGAAGCGCACCGAGATCTGGCTCTGCTCGGCGCGGCTGATGGACGTCAGCACGTCCACCGCGTCGATGCCGGCGATGGAGTCCTCCAGCGGCTTGGTGACCTGGGACTCGATCACCTCGGCGGAGGCACCGGGATAGCGGGTGGTGACGGTCACCACCGGCTCGTCGATCTTCGGATATTCGCGCACCGCCAGCCGCGTGAAGCTGACCAGGCCGACCAGCAGCACCAGCAGCGACAGCACCGTGGCGAACACGGGACGCCGGATGGCGATCTCGGGCAATTGCATGGAAAGCTCCCGGCCTTCAGCGGCCCGTGCTGCCGCGGCTGGTGTTGGGCCCCTGGCCGGAGCGGCTCAGCGCGGCGACCGTGCAGGGG
>DASWUI010000580.1:0-5832 GCA_036401715.1 Ramlibacter sp.
TCGCGCGACCATCGAAGGAGACTGGGCAGACGGCGTGACGGGCCTGCGGAACATGCGCGTCGAGATCGCCATGATGCGTACACCGGACGGCCACGGGCGGCTCGAGATCTCGCGCTTCCTCGCCCCTCCCGTGGTCGCCGACCACCGCAGGGCCCCGGTGAACGCGCTGGGCTATCTGCGCGTCATGTTCACCGTCGAGGACATCGACGATACGCTTGCCCGGCTCGCCAGACGTGGCGCCGAGCGGGTCGGCGAAGTGGTCCGGTACCAGGACTCGTACCGGCTCTGCACCATCCGCGGCCCGGAAGGAGTCCTCATCGGGCTGGCACAGGAAATCGGGGCGCGCCGAGCAGCGTCACATGTCCCGGCCCCGGCTGGCGATCCGAGACATGGCTGACGGTCACCCCTTCATCTGGCACGAGCTGGTCACTCCGGACCAGGCAAGCAGCGGGATCATCGAGTCGCTGTCCGCCGCGCAGCGCGAGCTCTGGGCGCAGGCGTGCGGGCTCTGGGAACAGTCGCGCGGCGGTGACCGCGCGGGCATCCGGGCGCGGCTTCATCCGGACTACGTCGGCTGGGACCTGTCCGCCGACCTGCCGCACGACCGGGACGCTGCCGTGGCTTCGGTGACCGCCGACGCACCGGCGCTGAAGGACTACGAACTCTTCCCGCACAGCGTGCAGGTCTACGACGACCTGGTCGGCGTGGTCCACTACTCCTACCGGGCTACCGTCCTTCCGCGCGCAGGCGCGCCGCTGGTGGTCACCGGCAAGTGGACGGAGGTGTATCTCAGGCAGGGCAAGGAATGGACGATGGTCTCCGTGACCGGGCTGCCCAAGCCGGCCACGTCCTGGCCGCAAGGAGGGACCGGATAGCCCGATCGGCCCCGGCGGAGGAGCCCCGGACCTTGCCAGGGGGCTCCACCACGCCGACCGTCAGCGCTTCATGCTGCAGGTGTTGAAGCCGAGCAGGGCGTAGGGCGGGCACCAGCCGATCAGGCCCGTGGCCAGCGGCACGATGCCCAGCCAGCCCCACCAGCCCACCGTGCCGGTCGCGGCCAGGCCCACCAGCACCAGGCCCACCAGGATGCGCAGCACGCGATCCACACCACCCACGTTCGATTTCATGGCGATCTCCTTCGGTTTGACGGAAGCGATTGCAGCACCGGCGGGCCGCGGCGTATGTGACTTTGGTTACCCAGCCTCCGCCACCCGCCGCAGCGAGGCGCTGTCGCGGATGCGGATGCGCTCGCGCGCCAGCTCGATCCAGCCTTCCCGCTCGAAGCGGTGCAGCAGCCGCGTGACGATCTCGCGCACGGTGCCCAGCACGTCGGCCAGCTCCTGGTGCGTGACGGCGAGCTCGGGGCCGTGTCCCAGCAGGGCGGCGGCCAGGCGCCGGTCCAGCTTCTGGAAGGCCACGGCGTCGATCAGCGAGGCGAGGTCGGCCATGCGCTCGGCGAACAGGCCCAGCACGAAGTCGCGGAAGCCGGGATCCGCCAGCCAGGAGCGGAAGACCGCGGGCGGCACCAGCAGCAGGCGCGTGGGCCGGGTGGCCACCGCCTGCGCCACCAGGGGCTGCGTGCGGAACAGCGAGGCGCTGGAGACCAGGCACATCTCGCCGGGAGCCAGGCGGTAGAGCTCCAGGGACCGGCCGTCGCTGGAGGGGCGCGACACGCGCACCTCGCCTTCCAGCAGCAGGGGGAAGCCCTTGCAGGGATCGCTCTCGCTGAACAGCACCGTGCCGGCGGGCACGCTCAGGGCCGCGCCGGCCTGCCCGGCGAGGGAGGGGAGCAGCTCGTTCAGCTGCGGATAGAGCGCGCGCAGTTGCTCCAGGGTGCCTTGGGCGGACGCGGACAGGACCATGATCGCATGGTGAACCCCGGCGCGGCCGCGCGCTTGATCCCCGTCAAGCGCCCGAGGCGTGCAGCGACCAGGGGCGGATGTCCTGCCGGTGCCGGTCGATCCAGTACGCCCACAGCACCAGCAGCCACTGCGCCTGCCCCACCCAGGCGATCGCCGTCACGCTGGCCGGCGGCGGGCCGGAGAGGCTGGCCGCATGGACCAGCGCGAGGAAGGCGACCAGCCCCACGAAGCCGAAGTGGCCGATGCGGTCCACGGGCCGCGTGCCGCGCGCGTACAGCCACACGCCGATCACGAACATGGGCAGTTCCGCCATGAGCGTGGCCGCCCGCGAGTCCCACAGGCCCAGGCCCACGAGCGTGGCCGAACCGGGCGCCAGCGGCAGGTCGGGCTGGTGCACCAGCGCGTCGAGCAGCCAGTGGCTGACCACCAGCAGGCCCACCGCGAAGCCGGGCAGCAGGTGTCCGCGCCACAGCGCATGCACCGCCGCGAAGACGCTGCCCCAGGCGGCCGCCATCAGCAGGCTGTGCGAGAACGGGTAGTGGTCGAACACCAGGGGCGTGACCGCCGTCGCGCCCGGCTGGATGCGCACGGTTTCGGCGCCCAGCAGCAGCAGCGTCGGCCACAGCAGGTCCAGGAACTGCGCCGCGAGGAAGGTGGTGCCCAGCGACACCTGGGGCAGGGCGCGTCGCGCCGCCAGGGCCAGGCCGAAGTGACCGAGGAACATGCTGGCGCCAGTCTCCGGCCCGGGGCTGACGGCAGCCTGTCGCGGGCGGCGCGCGTGCTGCGCAGGGCCCGCGCCGTTGGCTGATTGACAGCCTTGGCCGGCCATCGCATGCCGGAGGTATCGCCGATGCCGGTCACGCTGGTCCCGGCGCGCTCCTGAGCCTCACCACCAGGGCTTCTGCCCCGGCTGGGCCACGTCGTGGCAGCGCTCGCACGTGAACATCGCCGTGAAGGCGACCGTGCCGTGGCAGGTGCCGCAGGACTCGCCCTGCAGGATGCGCGTCATGTTGGTCGGGTTGGCGCCCGCCCTGGGCGCGAACAGCGCGTCGTGGCAGTTGGCGCAGGCCAGCCACTGGGTGTGCACGCCGTGGGAGAAGCGCACGTAAGGCATCTGCGCCGTGTTCTTCATCAGGATGTCCAGCTCCAGCGACTGCATGGGCGGGTTGCCGGCGACGCCGGAGCGCGGCTGGATCAGGCCTTCGCGCAATGCACGCACCCAGTCGGGCTTGCCGCGCCCGTCCGCGGGCAGCGGCGCGAAGGCTTCGGCCGGCTGCTGCAAGGCGGCCGCCGCGGGGCTGGCCGGATCGATCACGGGCTCGAGAGGCCTGGGTTCGGTGGGCGGCTCCGGCAGGCTGCCGAACAGGTCGCCGGGCTGCTCCTGCGCGAGCGCCGCGCCGAACAGGCCCACCAGCAGCGCGGCCAGGGCCGCGAGGGCGATGCGCGCGACCAGCGGCGCGCGGGAGGGGCGGGGCTCTTGCATGGGACGGCTGCAGGCAATGCTAGCGCAAGGTGTTTGCGCTATGGTGGCGGGCCATGAACCTTGCCGCCTCCATCGTCCAGGCCTTCACGCCCACCGGGCGGCTGCGCGCGTCCATCAACCTCGGCAATCCGGTGCTGGCCGGCAGGGATCCCGCCACGGGCGAGCCGCGCGGCGTCTCGGTCGACCTGGCGCGGGAGTTCGCGCGCCGGCTGGGGGTGCCGGCGGAGCTGCTCGTGTTCGACGTCGCCAGCAAGTCGGTGGACGCGGTCGCGTCGGAGCAGGCGGACATCGGCTTCTTCGCCATCGATCCCAAGCGCGGCGAGCACATCCGCTTCACCGGTCCCTACGTGCTGATCGAGGGCTGCTACGCCGTGCGCGAGGATTCGCCGCTGCGTGCCAACGAGGAAGTCGATCGCGCCGGGCAGCGCGTGGTGGTGGGGCGCGGCAGCGCCTACGACCTGTTCCTCACGCGCGAGCTGAAGAATGCGCAGATCGTGCGGGCGGAGTCCTCGCAGGCGGTGTTGCGGCACTTCCTGGACAGTGGCGCGGAGGTGGCCGCGGGCGTGAAGCAGCAACTGCAGGCGGACGCGCAGCGCGTCGGTGGCGTGCGCCTGCTGCCGGGGCGCTTCATGGTCATCCGGCAGGCGATGGGTTGCCCGAAGAGCCGCGGGGAGGCGGCGGCGGCGGCGCTGTCGGCGTTCGTCGAGGAGATGAAGGCGACCGGGTTGGTCGGGCAGGCGCTGGCGCGGCATGGGGTGCAGGGGGCGTCGGTGGCGCCGGCGGGGGAGTAGCCGCCTGTAGGCCAACAGCGCAACCCTGTGAGCCGCCGTTGCACTGGCCCCCGCCGCGCGCGGCCCAAACCTATACTGGTCCGCGCCATGCACCAGCGTCTCCTCCGTCACGGCGCGTGCCTCGCACTCGCCCTCTCCGCCCTGCTGCCCGCGCTCGGGCGCGCGCAGCCTGCCCAGCAACTCGACCGGCCGCTGTCGCCCGAGCAGTTCAATGCCTGCGTGCAGGGCCTGGCCCAGCAGACCCACCTCTCCGGCCGGCCGCTCAGCCGCACGGACTTCGAACGCTTCGCCGCGGCCGCCCGCTACGACGACCGCGTGCGCCAGTCGATGCTGGTGACCGTGAGCGAACCGACCTTCTGGTGGGACGAGCTGGCGGCGACCACCGACGACGAGCGCGTGCAGCAGGGCCGCGCCATCCTGGCGCGCGAGGCGCAGACGCTGCAGCGCATCGAGGCGCAGTTCGGCGTGCCCAGGGAGATCGTGATCGCGATCTACGGGATCGAGACCAATTACGGACCTTCGCAAGGCAAGATCCCGGTGCTGGACGCGGCGCTGAGCCTCGCCTGCCTGCGCCCCTGTCCCGGGAACGCCACCGCGCAGGGCAGCTGCATGTCGCGCGAGCGCGCCTTCGCCGCGGTACGGGTGCTGCGCGACGGGCGGGTGCGGCCGGAGAACTGGCAGGGTTCCTGGGCCGCCGCCTTCGGCCGCACGCAGTTCGTGCCGGACAGCTTCGAGCAGCTCGCGGTGGATTTCGACGGCGACGGCGTGTCCGACATCGTCAACTCCGAGGCCGACGCCTGGGCCACGACCGCCAACCACCTGAAGACGCGCGGCGGCTGGATCCCGGGTGCGCCCGTGTACATCGAAGTGGCCATCCCGCCCGGGCAGCAGGCGGAGTTCAACACCGGCGGCGAATCCAAGCGCTATCCCGAGCGCGCCAGGCCGCTGTCGCAATGGGCCGCGCAAGGCTGGACGGCGCTGGGGCCCGGCGGCCAGCCGGTGCCGCTGCAACTGCCCGGCGATCCGGAAGTGCATCCCTTCCTGCCCGTGGGCCTGCCCGGCCCGGCCTTCCTGGTGACGCGCAACTTCGAGACCCTCCTGCGCTACAACCGCTCGGTGCGCTACGCCATGGAGGTCGCGCTGCTGGCCAACAAGCTGGCGGGCGGCGGCGATTTCGTCACGCCCTGGCCCACCGACGATCCGGGCCTCACGCGCGCGCAGGTACGCGAGCTGCAGGCCTGGCTGGTGTCGCGCGGGCACGCGCAGGTGGTGCCGGACGGCGTGGTGGGCCGCATCACGCGCGATGCGATCGAGAAGGAGCTCGCGGCCAAGGGGCTGCCGCCGGCACGCCGGGTCGGCCAGCGCACCCTGCAGGCGTTGATGCAGCCTTGACGGCCGTTGCCGCCCCGTCCGCGCCATGACGCACTACAAGTACGAATGGGCGGTGTGCATCGGCCGCTTCCAGCTGTTCCACCAGGCGCAGCTCGCGCAGCTGCGCGAGGCGCTGCAGCTGGCGCCGCGCTGCGCGGTGCTGGTCGGCTCGGCGCGGCAGGCACGCTCGCCCCGCAATCCCTTCACGTTCGAGGAGCGGGTGGAGATGATCCGGCTGGCGCTCACCGACGAGGAGCGCGGGCGCGTGCACTTCCTCGCGGTGCGCGACACCTACGACGAGAAGCGCTGGGTCAAGCAGGTGCAG